>JAFXUX010000022.1 GCA_017524805.1 Candidatus Methanomethylophilaceae archaeon | reverse complement strand
GTGTCCGGGGGCGTCGATGACGGTGAAGTAGTACTTGTCGGTGTAGAACTTCTTGTGCGCGACATCGATGGTGACTCCTCTCTCCCTCTCCTCTTTGAGTCCGTCCATGACCCAGGCGAAGTAGAAGGATCCCTTTCCTTTCTCCTCGGCTTCTTTCTTGTATTTCTCGACGATGTGGGGATCGATCGCACCGGTCTCCAAGAGAATCCTTCCGGTGAGGGTGGATTTTCCGTGGTCGACGTGTCCGATGATGACCAGATTCATGTGTTCCTTTTCTGCCATTATTTTTCCTCCTGAAGGAATTATATTTCAGCGATAAGGGGTTTGATATTTAAGGTTTACAGACCAGAGTAATATTTGTCGTCGTAGGGCTCGGGGTTCAGGCCTTTGCGGGTCCTGATCTCTCCGACAACCTTCTTCTGGAGGTCGGGGAGCATCTTCTCGAAGCCTGCGTTCTCGATCGACCATATGGCGCGGCCCTGGGTGGATCCGCGGATGTCTCCGGAGAATCCGAACATGTCCGCGACCGGGCATATGGCGGTGACGGTGGAGTCTGCGCCGTCCTGTCCCATCTCGAGGATGGTTCCGCGGCGCTGGTTGATCAGGTTGACCGCGCCTCCCATGTAATCAGGGGGAACGCTGATGAAGACCCTCTGCATAGGCTCGAGCAGGATCCTTCCCGCCTGGCACATGGCACCGTAGATACCGTCCCTGACTGCGGGGATGATCTGGGCGGGCCCTCTGTGGATCGTATCCTCGTGGAGCTTGGCGTCCATGAGCCTGACTTTGAGCCCGGCCACTTTCTCGGCGGCGAGAGGCCCTCTCATCATGGCCTCTTCGAAAGACTGCTTGATGAGCTCCATGGTCTCGTGCAGATACTGGATACCTTTGGTGCAGTCGATCAGCACGTTGGTGTTCTTGAATCCGACGACGCCTTTCGCTTCGATGTCGCTCATTCCGAGGTCCATCAGCTGCTTGGCCAGAGCCTTGGGGTCTTTGATCTTGGCGTCGGAGTCGATCTCTCCCTTGTGGATCGCATCGATGACGGACTGCTCGAGGGGTTCCACGATGAAGTAGAACTTGTTGTGCTTGTTGGGCGATTTTCCCTCGAACTCGTGGGGGTTGGCTCCTTTGACGGACTCCTGGTACACGACGATCGGAGGCGAGGAGACGATCGGGACTCCCTGCTCGTTGATGATCCTGTACTCGGTGATCTCCAGGTGCAGCTCCCCCATACCGGACATGAGGTGCTCCCCGGTCTCGTTGTTGATCTCGATGTTCAGGGAGGGATCCGCTTTCGCGATGACCCTGAGGACCTCGACCAGCTTGGGCAGGTCGGCCATGTTCTTCGCTTCGATGGCCTTCGTGATGACAGGCTCGGAGTAGTGGGTCATCTTCTCGAAGGGCTCCATGTCCTTGATTGAAGAGACGGTGGATCCCGCGATGGCATCCTTGAGCCCGGTCAGAGCGACGATGTTCCCGGCCTTGCATTCTTCGATGGGAGTCCTGTCGGCTCCGACCATCAGGGCGACGGTCTGGACCCTCTGGGGGTTGGGCATCCCGGAGATGTACAGGGTCTGGCCTTTCTTCACGGTCCCGGAGAACAACCTTCCGATGGCGATCTCTCCTGCCTGCTTGTCCATGATGATCTTGGTGACCATCATAGCGACTTCTCCGTTGGGGTCGCAGTTCAGCATGTGCTTTCCGAGGTCGCTGCTGAGGTCTCCCTTCCAGATGGTGGGGATACGGACCTTCTGGGCGTCGATGGGGCAGGGGATGTGGTTGATCGCCATCTCCAGCGCGACGTCGGCCAGAGGGATGAGCTTGGCGAGCTCTTTCTGCCCGCCTTCCTTGGCGCAGTACTCGAAGACCGTGTTGAGGTTCATTCCCATCTTCTTCAGCTCGGGCCTCTGGAGATAGGGGATGGAGACCGCCCAGTTGTTGTAGGCGGATCCGAGGGCCACAGTCCCGTCCTGGAGGCTGACCTGCCACTGCTTGTTCAGAGGGGCAGGGAGGATGTTCATGATCTTCTGGTTGAACTGGGTGATGATCTTCGAGAACTTCTCGATCATCATCTGGGGGGTGAGCTGCTGCTCGACGATGGCCCTGTCCACTTTGTTGATGAACAGCATGGGCCTGACCCTCTCTTTCAGAGCCTGCCTGATGACGGTCTCGGTCTGGGGCATGATGCCTTCGACGGCGCAGCACAGGATGTAAACCCCGTCCAGAGCCCTCATGGCCCTGGTGACGTCCCCGCCGAAGTCGACGTGTCCGGGAGTGTCGATGAGGTTGACCAGATAGTGCTCGGCGGCGCCGGTCTGGGGGTTCTTGTAAGGAACGACCATCGCAGCGGAGGCCGCGTTGATGGTGATACCGCGCGCCGCTTCCTGCTCGTCGTAGTCCAGCAGGCGCTGCTCACCGGCGGTCTCGGAGGACATCATCCCTGCTCCGGCGATGAGGTTGTCGGAGAAGGTGGTCTTTCCGTGGTCGATGTGCGCGGCAGTCCCCAGGTTCCTGATCAGCTTCTGATCTTTCATCAGTTCGACTGCTTTCTTCGCGTTGTCTTCTCTGCGTCCCATAATCACTCACCCGTTCATCTGGCGGACTGGGCGACCCTCTCGATCTCCTCTTTCTTCGCGACGGAGTAGGAGGTCATGTCCCCTTTGGCGGCGAGCATGATCTCGTCGGCGAGGCACTCGTGGATCGCTTTCTTGTTCTTGGCTGACGCGTTGACGACGCCGGTGCTGAGGTTCCTGAGGGCGATGTCGAGCCTCCTCTGGGGGGAGATGTCGACAGCTTTGGGCACGGAGATGCCTCCGAACTGGAGCCTGGTGACCTCTTCGCGGGGTGCGGCGTTCTCGAGGCCCTCGACCAGAACCTGGATGGGGTTCTTCTTGGTCCTTGCGGCGACGATGTCGAACGCGTCGGAGACCGCTTTGTACGCCTTCATCTTCTTTCCGGTGTACTTCTCGGTCCTCATGATGTTGTTGATGAGCCTCTCTACGATGCTCAGCTTGGATTTTCCGAACCACCTGTTGGCGTGCTTCCCGCCGGAGTGGGGCACGTTGGTGGGGGTGAGATCGATGTACTTGGCGAGCCCGCCGTCGTTGACGATGACCTCGGCAGTGTCGTATTTGCCGAAGATCAATGCTTTCTGAGCGATTATTTCGTCTGCCATGCTATCATCTCACAGGCTTGTCGGTTTTGCCTCTGACCATTTGGTCAAGGGACACGTTGTTGACTTTGATGACTTTGTAACGGACCCCGGGAATGTCTCCGTAAGACCTTCCCATCCTTCCGCCGATACCTTCGACCATGACCTCGTCGTGCTCGTCGATGAAGTTGATAGCTCCGTCTCCGACTGCGAACGCGGTGATCTGGCGCCCGTTCTTGATCAGCTGGACTTTGACGCACTTTCTGATCGCGGAGTTGGGCTGCTTGGCTTCGACTCCGGTCTTGGCGAGGACGATGCCGCGAGCCTGCGCGGATCCCTCGAGAGGATCGGATTTCTCCCTGAGTTTGAGGACTCTCTTCTTGTAGCCCCTGTCCAGCCAGCGGAATTTCTGGCGGTCGTCTTTCATTTTCCTTGCGGTGTAAAGGCCGTTTCCCATTGTTTCACCTCTGAAGTTGCATTGATTCGGATTCACTCCGCCATCGAGACGGACACCTAATCTGAGGACGCTAGCCCAACGTTATATTTATTAGATTCTATGCGGCCACATAGCTGCAGCCGAAAACTCATCCCAGAATCTCGCGGCAAGCCTCTCCGAGCGCCTTCATCCCGATGCGGATCTGATCCTCCGACGGCGTGGCGAAATTCAGGCGGAGGGCGTTGTCCCCGCCCCTGACATGGAAGGGCTTCCCGGGCATGACCACGAGCTTCCTATTCAGAGCGGCATCGAATATGCGCATGGCCTCGGTGCCTTCCGGAGATTTGAGCCAGACGAACATCCCTCCCTGGGGGTCGTTCCATTCCATATAGCCGGGAAGTTCGTCCTCCATGGCGTCCAGGAAAAACTCCTTCTTCGCGCGGTACGCTTTCCTGAGATTCCGCAGGTATCCGTCATAATCGTGCTCCTGCAGGAAACGGTCCACGACCTTCTGGCAGAACGAGCCGGATTGGAGGGACATCGCCTCGAGGGATTTCCCTGCCTGGGATCTCATCCATTCGGGGACGACCATCCAGCCTATGCGCATGCCGGGCGATATGGTCTTGGAAAACGATCCCGTGAGAACGACATCCTCCGGAGCCATGGATTTCATCGTGCGCCCCGCGCGGCCGGCGTAACCGAGCTCCCCGTAGGCGTCATCCTCTATCATGAGGCAGCCGGAGCCTTTCACCGCGGACGCAACATCCCTGCGGACGGCGCCGGAATAGCTGTATCCGGACGGGTTCTGATGGTTAGGAATGGAATAGAAAAGCTTCGCGCCGCCCGATATCGCCGCGCGTAGCTGATCTGCGTCGGCGCCTTCCGGGCCCATATCTATTCCGATGAATTCGGGGCCGTACGCCGAGAATGACTGTATCGCGCCCAGATATCCGGGATTCTCGACGGCCATGCGGTCGCCGGGGTCCAGGAACATGCGCGCGATGAGATCGAAGCATTCCTGGGATCCGTTGGTGAGTATGACGTCCTCCCAAGACGCATTGAAACCGAGCTCTTTCCCGCAGCGCTTTGCTATGCGCTCTCTGAGCGGTATGTATCCGGTCGCGCTGTCGTATTGGAGGGCGCTCCCGCCCATCTCCCGCATGACGTCGGCGGAGGCCTTGGCCAGCCCTTCCACGTCGAAGAGAGCGTTATCTGGCAGGCCTGTGGCGAAGGATATCATGCCGGGACGCGCCGCGACCTCGACAAGACCCATTATGAACGAATCCATGGTGCCTGCGGCGAGCCTGGAGAACTTGTGCGCCATCGTATCAGCTTTTGAAGGAAGCGAATGCGGCTTTCATGTCCTTGAGGGAGACTGTCTTGAGTTCCGCGTTCATGCTCACGATCTTCTTGTGCCACTTCTCCACCTCGGCCATATCCGGCTCCTCGCCCTTGAGCAGAGCGCTGGGAATGGGTATGCGCTTGTCTTTGCTGACGTAGAGCCAAATATCCCCCGCCTGGCGGCTAACGAACGGAAGCGGCCTCACCAATATGCGGTGCGCCCTGCGGGCATTGCCGCGGAAAATTTCGACGACCTCCGCCTCCACCGCATCATCGGGTATGGGAATCTCGGTGGAACCTTCCGAAACCGGGATCGAATCGCAGCTCTTGTCCAGGCGGTATATGTTGCAGACGTAATCCGCCCTGCTGCCGCTGGCTTCGATGAAGATCTTCCCATCTTTCGCCTCCGCTCTGACGTATTCGGGGTTGCGGATGGTTATGAATTTCCTGTTGGGGAATGAGTTCACGGAAAGGAAGAAGCAATAGGCGACGGAAGACGCGTACACCTGATCCAGAAGGGGGACCAGATTGATCTGGACGGAATCGGTGTCCCAGACCTTGGTGATGTCCTCTTTCTTGCCGTTCTCCTGGCCGAAATAGAGCTTCTTCTTCTTGGCGCCGCGGACTTTGACCACGAGCATATCGGAAGTCAGCTCGTCGGCATCGAAGGAGAGGGGCTCATAGGGCCTGTGGCCTTCGCCGATATCGTATGTGACGACGGGGACGGACCACAGTATGTTGAACGCCTCGTCGCCATGGTAGTAGGGCCCTTCGAAATCATCGTCATAGATGTCCTTGGCATAGCTCTCCCCGAACATCGTGAATTTAACAGTGGTGTCCTCCGGGATGTCTCCCTTTCCAGAGTATTCGCAAGCGAAATCCGGTATGAGATAGTATTTCGCGGAGGCGATGGTTTTTCCGTCTTTCTCCACGGACACGGTAAGCAGTCCTTCCGCGCGCCCGGATCTGAGTTCCATGCGCCCGCTTTCGACGGGAAGACGACCGTAAACTATCTCTCCCGCGGCATCTGCCACGCATATGGTGCACTCGTCAGGCTCGCATCCCTCGACGAGCGCGGATGCGAATGGGAACGAAGAATACAGAGGGATAACCTCGCCCGCGACGGATATGGACGCATCCTTGAGACCGTCGGAAAGGCCGAGAGAAGCTTTGGCCAAGGTTTTCTTGGCGCGCTTCTTGGTAGCTGGCGCGGGGGCGCTCTCCGGCTTCTTCTGATCTTTGTCGCCGCCCGATTTGGCTGCCGGGGCCTTCTTAGCTTTCGGTTTGGGAGCAGCCTCAGGCTCAGCTTTCTTGGGAGCCTCTTCAGAACCTGCGCTGATGCTTCCCCCTTCAGCCACATCATAATGGGCGATCGTGATCATGTCGATCGTGTCCGACCTGAGAAGGCTGGCTTTCTCAAGTTTGATGGGGGTCCCTTTGGGATACACGGCGACAGTTTCGCCATAGGCTTTGGAGACTGGCGAACCCGCGGAGTTGAATAGAATCAGATTGGACTGGGCATTCTCGTAGGCATTGGCGCCATCGATGGTCAAAATAAAACTATCGAATGGGGTCAGACCCAAAGCGGTGATGTCGATGGAAGCGGGGCGGGTCATGCGGCCTTCGCGTATCTTCACGGAATCCAAGGGTGAGATTGGAATGATGCCCAGGGAGCAATCTACAGCGGCGTTGAATGGACCTTTGCCTTTGTAGCGAGGAACGCTGAGATAGAATCTTCCATCGCGATAATTGATCTTAGGGGAGGACCCATCGAAACCTGAATGGATGTTTTGCGGAGCCTTCTGCTTGTCGCCATGAGCAATCTTATCCGCTTTCGCTCTGGCTTCGTCATCCGATTTTCCGAAGAACTCTTCGAAACTCATGTCTTTGATTTCTTTGTGCTCCGCCATCTGAATCTCCACTCACGCCCTTATACATCTAATATAGTTAAAGATGGCGAGAAAAAGAGAATCATTGCCTAAAAGTATTATATGAACTATTATGCATAACACACAAAAATACAATATTAACGCGATTTATTGCCGTTAGCGCACAATACTCATAGAACGAATATGGCCAACCCGTTTCTATACTTTTATTATCTGAAAGCTAACGCTCTAATCAAAGAACCAGAATTTGGAAGGGCGTTCGATGCTACGTTTGGCGCATGGCAAGCTGCCGAGGGGCGGGCCCGGGGGCCCGCCCGACATAGGAGGTGATCCATCTGCAGGTTCCCCTACAGATACCTTGTTACGACTTAACCTTCCTTGCTGAATCTCAGTTC
>JAFXUX010000021.1 GCA_017524805.1 Candidatus Methanomethylophilaceae archaeon | reverse complement strand
CGTTTTACGCATATTTAATGCGTTCGGCGGGGTCCGGCGGGAGGCCCCGTTTTACGCATATTTGTAGTTGGTGTTGAAAAAATCGGCCCTGGCCGAAGTGTTTGGGACTGCCGGTGCGGGCTCCGCCGGAACTGTTTTTCCTGCGGGCTGAATCTGGAGCATTTCCCCGGGGGAACCCACACACATGGGGGTGGGGCCTTCCGCGCGCATATATATCTATCTTGGTCCCCGGGTTTTAGGGGGTTTTCCGGGGGGCCGCTGTGGCCCGCGGGGGGCGACCTCGACCCCACAATTAACTATTGCTTCCCGCATTTTTCTGGCGCAGAATCCCGCCGCAGGGCAAACCGCTTCGCAGGATGCGATAGCATGAGGAAGAGGAAAGCCAAGGGCGTGGACGTGCGCGTCGTGACCCCGGGCGACAGGCTGTCCCTGATCGCCTCGCAGGTCGGCGCGCGCTACGGTTTCAGGAATGTCGAGGCGAGGTTCGCCCACCTCGACGGCACGGACGTCGAATGGAAGAGCCCCGGGAGGGGGAAGCTGGTGCTCAGGGTGAGCGACTGGTTCGCGGACGCCGGCGACGAGGACCTCCGCATGGTGGTCCGCGAGGCCGTCCACAACATCGTGACCGGCGGCTGGGAGCAGCGCAGGACCCGGGAGTTCGTAGAGCTGGGGCGATGGCGATGGCCAGGAGGGACATCCCCTCGGACGGGGACGGGTACGTACCCCGCCTTGCGCTCATAGAGAGGCTCCACGAGGCCGGCCGGCCGGAGGACCTCAGCGAGAGGTCCCGCAGGAGGCTCCCCGGGAGGCTCACCCCGGAGGAGGCCGCGGAATGGTGGGACGATCCGTCGTCGTGCGACATCGAAGGCGTGGACGACGGGCGCTCCCCCGCGTACCTGGTCCCGTTCGGGGTCATGGGGCGGAAGAGGAAGGCGCTGTCCCGGATCGCGGTCGTGGCCGACAGGAAGGAGGCCGCCCGCATCAAGAGGGTCCTCGCCGATTCGTTCACCGCCGGGGAGCTTGAGAGCATGGCCGAATGGCCGTCGCTGGTCGTCTCCACGGAGCCGTCGATGGGCGGATGCACCGGATACTACCTCCGCAGGCAGGAGGGCGTGCCGGTGCCGAAGATCGTCCTGGAGGAGGGCACCACCCCGGACGGCATCGTCCACGAGGCCGTGCACCACCTCCGCGTCGCCCAGGCCCGCAGCGCGTTCCCGACCACAGGGAAGGTCATGGAGAGCGGCTACGCCCGCCTCCCGAAGAAGGCCAGGGACGAGATCGTCCGCAGGGAGGAGACCGAGACCGTGGCCGAGACCGTGGCCAGGACGAAGCCCGACCCGGTCGAATCGGGGTACTATTCCAGTATCCCCGGGGCCGACCCGAGGTCCGCGTACATGCGCGACCAGATGGTCATCAGCGGGTCGAAGGCCCTCAAAGGCGAGGCGGCCGTCAGGGCTGCCAGGGAGTCCTACGACCGGACGTCGATCTCCAGGGCCATCATATCGTCCAACCGCAGGAGGTCTAGG
This sequence comes from Candidatus Methanomethylophilaceae archaeon, assembly GCA_017524805.1. Lineage (NCBI taxonomy): Archaea > Methanobacteriati > Thermoplasmatota > Thermoplasmata > Methanomassiliicoccales > Methanomethylophilaceae > Candidatus Methanomethylophilaceae archaeon. The sequence continues at coordinate 38,640 of JAFXUX010000021.1, read as the reverse complement.
AGATGAGGATACGCCATTTCAAAGGCCGCCGCGGGCCCGAGAGGGCCGAGGAGGATCCCACGGGCCTCTCGCAGGCTGTCAGGGACTTCAACTCCCACGTGGGCCCCGCCCGCATATTCTACAACCGCGGGATGGGGACGTTCTGGGCCAGATGCTACGAGGAAGGCGCCGACCGCTGGTGGCCGTCCGGCCTTTCGGACAGCCCGGACGTTGCGGAGCTCTACAGGAAGACGACAGAGGGCGGAGACGACAGGGTCGACGCCCAGGAGCTCAGGATGATGGAGGACGAGCTCCAGCCCTACTCGGTGTGGTGATTGCATGGGGAAGGGCGAACACGAATACCAATGGGAGGAAGGGCTGACCAGGTACGAGCGCCGCAAGGAGCGCATCGACCTGGCCAACCTAGCCATCTCCTCCGCATCGCTGGGGCTGGCTGCCCTGGCACTTTCTCTGAACGCTAAAGGAGAAGACACAATGGCAAACAGGATAGATCCGTCTAAGTACAGCACGCGCAAGGACCTGAAGAAGGCTTACCGCGCGGAGATCAAGAGGGCGTCCGTCAGCGAGGTCGGTTACACCGGCCCCGTCATCGTCCTCAACGAAGGGGGGAGGAAGGTCAGATACGGCATCGTCCCCCTGAAGCCCGGAACCAAGAAAGGGAAGGCCAATCCCAAGCCCAGGGCCAAGGCCAGGGCCCCCTCGAAGAGGGCGTCGGCGAAGAGGGAGGCCAGCATGGACTGGGTCGCCCTCGAGATGGGCCCCAACAACAGCAGGCAGGCGATCGTATGCGCGTCGCGCGAGGCCGCCTCCGCCAAGGCCAGGTCCATGAAGAGGTCCCGCGCGTCCTCGCGCGGGTACGTCCACGGGTACGCGCGCGTGGACACCTCCAAGAGGGTCGACGTCGAAGGGATACTGAAGGGCCGCCGCGGAGCCGTCTACGGGGTGCGAAGATGGCCGCCAAGAGGAAGCAGGCCAAGGCGAAGGTCCATCCGAAGGGATGGAACGAGGTCGCCTACTACCGCCACTCCAAAGATGCCTACGTCCCCCTGACCAAGGGGAAGATCGGCGGGGAGGGCCCCGTCAAGATCCCGACCGTCACCGTGACGACCAAATCGGGCGCCAAGTACGAGCTGCCCGTCGACAGGAGGGGGAAAGTCCCCAGGGAATACGTCGTGGCCCGCTTCATGTCGGAGACCCAGGGGGTCAGGCCCCCCGCGAAGGCAAGGTCCATAGCGGTCGACCTGTCCAGGGACGCGGAGGTCATGCACCGCGAGCCCAGGGGAGGCTGGACACCCCAGCAGCTCGTGAAATCAGGGTGGTGGCAGTACCCCGCCGAGAGCGACATCTACGGGATCGACGACACGACTATGGCGTCGGAGATAGAGGCCCTCTACAAAGACGCCACCAAGACCCAGCAGGCCGTGGGGAAGAGGATGACCCTCATCATGCCCAAGGCATCCGCCGAGAGGGCCATCAAAATCCTCCGCGAGAACTTCACCGCCGCCGAGCTCAGGAAGGCCGTCAGGGGCGAGGGCATGATCATCCAGGAGGGCCACACCGGAAGGGGCGTCGGGGGCTACTACCGCGCAAAGTGGGACAGCTACGAGAACGCCAAGACCCCGTTCATCATGCTTGGCCCCAACTGGGACGAGGACACTCTCGTCCACGAGTTCACCCACCACCTCCGCCACGCCGACGAGACCAGGGGCGGGCTCACGAGGACCCCCTTCCCTCTGAACGATAAGGGCGAGAGGATGATGAGGGACGGCTTGAGTCAGCACGAGTTCAACTCCGCCAGGAACCTGGAGGAGGCCGCGACCGTTGCCGAGACCACCGCCAGGACCAGGCTCCCCACCGAGAGCCCCACCGGCTACTACGAGCACACCAGGAAGCACGGCTCCAACTACAGGGAGCGCTACGCCTACGACAGGGGCCTTCTTGTCGGCCAGGGCAAGCCGAAGAAGGGGCGCCCCGCGGAGAAGACCGTCAAGGCGAAGTTCGCGGACACCTCGATCAGCGGGCTCCGCTACTACAAGGCGGACTCCGCCGAGGCGTATCTCAGGGCCAGGGAGGCCGCCGGCACTATGCCCCAGGCCGTCAAGAGGCCGAGGGCGAAGTCCAAGGCGACGCAGGGGCTCCCGCCCGGGGTGACCGTCGCGCCCGTGCCGGTATCCGCCAGGGCCAACCCCAGGAAGAGGAAGGCCGCACCGAAGAAAACCGCCAGGGCCAGGAAGCCCAAATCGAGGCGCTGAGGGGGCACAGACCATGAGCACACCACTAGTGAGGGATGCGAGGGGGACCGCCAAGGGCCTGGCTCTTGCGGTCCTGCTCTTAGCCGTGTCGGCGCTCGCCCTGTCGGCGTTGCCTGGGGACTCGGATGCCTCTGTCATCGGCGGCAACTGCGGCACCGGCGTCGCATGGAGCTTCGACACGGACACCGGGGTCATGACGGTCACGGGCGCCAGCGGCAGCTCCGTGATGGACAACTACGAATCCGCGGACGATCCCGCGATCCCGTGGAAGGATCTCAGGAACGACATCAGGAAGGTCGTCTTCACGGGCACCTTCCGCAACTCCTACGTCGGCTGGACCAACGACATCGGCAGCTACGCCTTCGCCGGATGCCCTAACCTGGCCGAGGTGGATCTGACCGCGGCCAGGGGCCTGGACGTCATAGGGGAGCACGCCTTCGACGGGTGCTCCTCGCTCAGGAAGGTCTCGATGTCCGACTACGTCGAGTACATCAAGGCGGGCGCCTTCGCCGGATGCCCGCTGGAGGACGTCAGGGTCTCCGGGAATTCCACTCTGATCTACAACTGGGACGGGATGAGCCCGTATGACGTCGCCGACATGCTGGGCAGCGAGGTCATATTCGACGGCACCGGCGGCTACATCGTGGTTGACAGCCGCGACTTCGTCGTCAGCTTCGCCTCTGACCCCGAGGACGGCGGCGAGCACATCAGGCCCGTCGTCATCCGCAAGTCCGGGAACACCGGGACGACCGTCACCGTCGACGTCGAGAAATCCACCATCACCCTGACCCGCGTCAAGACGGGCAGCGGAAACCAGACCGAGACGAGGACCATCAATGTGGTCCCCGCCGACGGCTATGCGTTCGCCGGTTGCTCCCCGACCGGCAGGATCTCCTCCGCGGCGACCATCACCGTGAGCTTCTCCGGCTCCTCCCACGCCGTAACCTGGATGTCCCAGGACGGCTCCGAGGTGCTGGAGACGGACACCGTCGCGCACGGGGCGAGGCCCTCCTACGATTCGGACGAGCCGTCGAAGGAACCCACCGCACAGTACGCCTACGAGTTCGCCGGATGGGCGGCCTCTCCCGGCCAGACCGAAGGGTCCGCCGTGGCCGATCTGCCCGACGTCACCGCCGACGCGACCTATTTCGCCGCGTTCTCCGAGTCGGTCAGGGAGTACCAGGTCACGGTCAACTCTAACGACTGCGGGATCACCCAGACCGTGGAGTTCGACGCCCCATACGGCACTCAGATTACGGTATCCGATGACGGCAAGACCCTTACCGTGGTCGGCTTCGCCGAATTCACCGTCAGCCTCCACGAGGATACCGCCGAATACCGCTACGCCTTCAGCGGCTGGATGTCGGGCGACGGGGAGCTCGCGGCGGACACCATCGTCGCCGGGGATTTCGAGGCGCACTACGAGATCACCAGGACGGTCAGGGAGTACGCCGTCGCCATCGTGTCCTCCGACGAGGAAGCCGGGCACGTGACCCTCGGGGAGATCACCGCTCCCTATGGGGCGACCGTCGTCCTCAGCGGCAATGTTCTGACCATCGGGGGGGCCAGTGCCGAAGCGATCGCAAGCGATTCGACCGACGAGTTCTCCTACTCTTTCGAGGGATGGACCGTCCCCTCAAGGACCGTCATCGGCGAGATGACCGCAACCGCCGAATTCTCTTCGACCCTGCTCTCCTTCGTCTACGAGGGCGTGAAATACCGCGTCCTGGCAGACCGCACGACCGTATCCGCCGTCGGTTTCGATGGCGAGCCCGCCCAGATTGAGATCCCGGGGCTGGTTTACTGCGGCGGCGCAGGGTTCGTCCCCGTCTCCATAGCCGATGGTGCCTTCGCCGCCTGCTCCACGGTCGCCTCCGTCAAGGTCGGCGATACTGTCGCCCGCATCGGCGCGGGAGCCTTGGATAGCCCCTATCTCGTAAATATCGAGGTTTCCGGCGGAAACGAGGTCTATTCCTCAGTAAACGGCGTGCTGTACGACAGGGACGCCGCCGTCCTTCTGAAGTTCCCGGCCGCAAAGCAGACGGTCGCGTTCTCCGAATGCGTGGCCGAGATTGCCGCAGGCGCCTTCCAGAACGTCGGGGCAGCCCTCAAGGGGGATTGCGAGGACGGGGATGCCATCACCTATTTCCGCTACGCGAAGATTCCTGCCACCGTTTCCAAGATCGGGGACGGAGCTTTCAGCGGGAGCACGCTGGAGTGTCTCAAGTTCTCGGGCGGCACCGTCAGCCGCATCGGCGACCGCGCCTTCGCATGCGACAGCCTGAATTACATCGTTTTCAACGCCGATTTCGGGTGCGTCGCGGAGAACGCCTTCGACGGATGTGTCTTCATTGGCGAGAGCGGAGAGGAGATGGCACTCGCCGACGCGATGGCCGGCCACAAGTTCACCGGGAAGGACAGCGACCTCGATCTCTACGTCCCGCCCCTCAAGGGCACCATCGTCAGCGGCGACGTGAAGTACAGGATAACCTCCAACGGCATCGGCTCCAAGAACGTCTCGGCGGTCTGCCTGGCCAACGACGAAGCGACCGACCTTTACATCCCCGCGTCCATCAGTTATCTCGGATTCGATTGGACGGTCACCTCCATAGCCCCCAAGGCTTTCTTGAGGAACAGCTCCATCGTCTCAGTGACCTCGGACGTCGACGTCGGCAGCAGTGCCTTCCACGGATGCGAGAATCTCGAGTGCGTCACCCTCGACGGGGCGGCATCGGTCGGGGCCTACGCCTTCTTCGGCTGCAAGGCCCTTGAGGGCGTTGACCTCGGCGGGGTCACCGTTTTGGGGACCAGCGCGTTCAGCGGATGCGATTCGCTGTCCACCATCGATCTGAGCGGCGTCGCTTCCATCGGCAAGCATGCCTTCTACTGCTGCAAGAACCTCGCCTTCGTCGACCTGAGCGGTGCCGTGGCCATCGGGTACGGCGCGTTCTCCGGGACCGGCCTTCAGGAGGTTGAGTTCGGGGACGGCCTCGCGGACGTCGACTCCAAGGCTTTCTTCGGCTACACCTTCAAGAGCGCCGGCGGCACCAAGATCAAGGCCACCGCAGAGAACCTCAGAGGGTGCGCCTTCTCCGGCCAGGGGAAGATCCTGGTCGCGGAAGCCTGAACCTAAAACTGCCGGGCAGCCCCCGGCCAAACCCCTTTCCCTTTTCTGCCGCTCGTTCGGACGCGATCGCTTCGCGGGCCTCCGCCAGGATTCTTGCGACCCTTTCCCCGAGGGGCGTCAGCGCCACCCTGATCTCCCGTCCGCCGCTCTCGATGGCGATGAGCCCGTCGCCGTCCAGCGCGCCCAGGGCCTTTTTGACCGTGCCGAATGACCGGGCCACCCGCATCAGGTCCCCCTGGAGTGCGGGCCCGTCTAGCAGGCGGATGAGGATGTCGGCGGCCTTCCTCTCGTCCAGTCCCCTCGGCTCGTCCGGGTCTCCTCTATAGACCATCAGGTCCGCATCCCTCAGCAGGTCGGCCACGGCCCGGCCCTTGGGGGTCAGGGACGCTCCGACGGTCTTGCGGTCGCTCACGGCGACTTTGATCTCGATCAGCCCCTCGCTCTCCATGGTCTCCAGCATGCCGCGGAGGACCGCGTGGTTGGTCACGATGCCTTGGAGCGCCTTCATGGTGCTGGCCCCCCCTTCTCTGAGCGCGAGCATGATGGAGTGGAAGCGTTTCATCCCGATGCTGCGCACTTTTTCCATCGACCGACGAAAGGGATGTGGATATAAAGTCCCGTCGTCTTGTCACCGGAATTGAAAAAATTGCAATATAACCATAATAAAATTATAACTTAATCATAATAGAATTATAATTATATACTATCAAATCAATTAACACATTGCCATGAGGTCTATCATCGAGACGGCTTTTCCGGCCAAGTACCTCGTCAACGGGTCGATGCGCTATGTGACGGTCCCGGCGGGCGTGGCTGAGAGGATGGCACTGAAGGAGGGCGACTACCTGGACGTGGTCATTAAGAGACCGACGCTGGGGGAGTGGCCAGAGGGCGGGGAGCCCGAATAATTCTTTTTGGGGCCCGTCGACGTTGGAAGCAGGGACGGGCCCTGCCACAGTGAGGGATCACCATGGTCAAAGTCAAAACGGAATCATGTTATTTAAAAGAGAATTGGCTAGCCTATGGCGAGAAAGTCGAAAGCTATCTCGCATTCCTCGCGTCCGACGGGCGCGGCCACCACAACCTTGCTTGCATCCGCGCTTCCATCAGGGGATTTCTGGCCAGGATGCCGCCGGCGGCCCCCGACGGCATCGACGCCGAGACATTCCGGGCAGTAGCCGCGATAATGGAGAAGGACGGCCTCAACGGCTATTACTCCCGGATGGCCATGCTTTACATGGGCCGTTTCATGGGCCACGCCTACGGCCGCAACCCTTTTCTGGAGATCGATCCGCGGGCCGCCCCCAGATGGGTCGACGGGCACATGGGGGAATTCCTGTTCCAGGCCGAGCTCAACTTCCACCTCGCCCGCCTGGAGTCCGCGGGCGCCAGCGTGTCCACGCTGACCCGGGTCGGCACCGACATCGCCACGCTCTGCAGGGCGCTGGAGCGCGACATGGGCATCCGCTCCCTGGCGGCCATCGACGGCGATTGCTTCGGCCATTTGGATGCGGTGATCCAGGGGGTGGACCCGGCCCGCAAGGCGAATGCCCTTTACAATCTGCGCCGCTTCCTCCGGGATGTGGCAGGGGCATCCCCTGAGCGCCATCAGGAAGCGGGCGCGCACGCGACGACGGAGGAGTGGTCCGAGTTCGAGGGGCTGCTGGACGCGTTCATCGCCGACCAGACGGAGAGGGGGCTCCGCCCCAGGACTCTGTCGTCGCTTAGGCGGAACATCGCCAACGGCTATCGCGCGATCGTCGAGTGGGAGGGGCCGGTCAGGGTCCGCGACATCGACCTTCACATGATCCGCAGGGCCAGGCTCCGCCTGGACGGGGTCAAGCAGAGGACCGTCAGGACGATGCTATGCGATCTGGGGCGTTTCGTCCATTTCACTGCTGGCCACAACCCTTATCTCCAGGCCGACATGGTCTGGCCTTTCGAGGAGGTCAGGCGGACCTGGATCGGCAGGGGCGACTGGGAGAGGCTGTGGGGCGCGGCCGACGAGACCCAGAGGGCGATCCTGGCCCTCGGCGCCGGGCTCGGGATGAGGCGGGCGGAGATGGCGGGCCTTAAGCTGTCGGACTTCGTCGGCACTTCCGTGGTCATCAGAGGCAAGGGATCGGGGGCATCGGGCAAGGTCGTCGTCAAGGAGGTCCCCGCCGGCGTGGCCGAAGCCATCCGCGCTTACATCCCGGTCAGGGAGGCGATCCTGGCCGAGGCCGGGGACCGCTCGGAGGGGAGCCTGTTTGTCATGCCCGGCCGCCGCCGCGGCGGGGCCGCGTCAGTCGGTTTCGTCGACGTCCAGCTCAGGCGGCTCCGGGAGAGCACGGGGATCGAGTTCTCCAGCCACACCCTGCGCCGGCTCTACTGCATGACCCTCTATGACGGGGGCATGGACCTGGATACGATCAGGCGCATGATGCGTCATGAGGATGTCCAGACCACCATATCGCGCTATCTGGATGCGGACCCGCGCAAGCTCTCCGCGGCTGGTGCCGCGGTACAAGCCGCCCTGTTCTGCCGATCGTCTGAGGGGTCCGCACCCCTTCCCTTTTTCGCATGGTCGGCGAAACTCTCATATAACTCAAAATCCCATGTCTTTTCCGCACCGGAAGACAGCAGTTGACTCGCCGACTCGCCGCTTCGCTGGGGGATGCCATGCGGAGCATTAGTTTTCTGGTCATCTGAGGATTGGTGGAAACCGCCCTATAGATGTCGGATTTGCTCTTCGGGCCGCACAGATGCAGATAGACGAGTATGCGAAGCACATGCTTTGTCTCAAACAGTCTGAAGTTGCTTTCTGAGGACATGATATCTAAGAATCCCTGCGAATTAAAAAGGGGAATCAGAGAATTATAAGATTGTTAAAATGAAAGGTGGCCCCGAAGGGCCGTTGAATATCACTCGGAGTCGTCGGAATCGCCGATCTGGACGATGTCCTCGTCCTCTTCCTCCGGTTCCTCGTCGAACAGCTGGTCGTCGACAAGATCCTGGAAGAGCTCCAGCAGATCGTCGGTGGAGAGGCAGCGGTGGAGGTCCGATGCGTTCCTCTTCACCATCTCGGTCAGCTTCTCCGCCTGGTCGGGGTCGATCTCCTGGCCCTGCTGCTTCAGCACGGCGATGACACTCTCGACGTTGCTGTGCTTACCCAGGACGATCTCCCTGTGCCCTCCGACGAGGAAGGGATCGTAAGCTTCCATGATGCCTCCGGTGGTAGAGTTCCCGTCGGCGGTGATTCCTGTCTCCTGGGCGAAGCATCCGCTTCCGAAGATGGGTTTGGATTCCCAGATCCTGCGGCCGGAGGATTTCGACAGCGCGGTAGCGACGTTTCTGAGGGCGGGGAGGTCGATCTTCGTGTCTATTCCGAGCTTCTCCTCGGCGATGAGCGCGACCTCTTCGAGCGGCGCGTTACCGGCTCTGGCTCCGATCCCCATGATGGAAGCCCCGACGAATTTGGCTCCGGCTTTGATTCCCGCCAGGCTGTTGGCGGTGGCCATCCCGAAATCGTTGCGGGCCTGTATCTCGATGTCCATATCAGTGGCCTGCTTGAGGACCTTGACCCTTTCGAAGGTGTCGAAGGGCTCTCCGACTCCGATGCTGTCGCAGTAGACGATGCGGTCCGCGTTGGCCTGCTTCGCGTTCATCGCGCAGTTCACGAGGAACGAGAGGCTGGCGCGGCCAGCATCCTCGAGGACGCAAGAAGTGTACAGCCCGTGGCTGTTGGCGTACTCCACGGACTCGAAGATCTTGTCGAGGACCCACTCGCTGTTCTCGCCGTATCTGTTCTCGTAAAGGATCTCCGACACGGGGAGGGCGATGGAAACGGAGTCCACATCGCATGACAGGCTGTCGTTGATGTCCGATATCTCTGCCCTGTTGGATGCCATGACGGAGGCTTCGAGGCCCATGCGCGCGATGCGCTTCACGGTCTTCTTCTCCTCGATGCCTATTGACGGCATCCCGACGTCTATCTGAGAGACGCAGGTCTTGTCGATCAGCTTCGCCAATTTGTATTTCTCCGTCATCGAAAGGACTACGCCCGAAGCGTTCTCTGAATCTCTGATCGTCGTATCGCAGATGCAGACGTCCCTGTCGAAACGGGACATGACTTCATTTTTGCTTTTCATGGATGGCCCCCAGGGTACTCCGCTATCGTGCGGCGTATAGGATTGAATGCCGTATGCGGATGCAGTAAATTAATTGTTGGTAATAGAAGCCGCTCATTCCATCTTGTATCTGAGCATAGCCGCCATGCCTCCGAGGGCCGCGAGCTGCTTTCCGCCGTCATGCTGGCTCGAAACCACGATTACTTCACCCTTTTGGGACTCCACGGCGCGGACGATTTCGTCAAGATCCTCCTCCCTGAGCTTGCTGTCCAGTATGAGAAGCCTATCCACTGCCCCGGCTATGGCGGCGGTTTCTACCTGTGAGGTTCCGTAAGTGGCATTTCCGCCCTTTCCGATGGCCGCCATGAGGGATTCCACGGCTTCCAGCTCGGTTCCGACCGAGGATTCCCTCAGAACGTCGGCGCCCATCCCGGCTTTCATGAGCTCGTTTATCCCGGCCATGCCGCATTGTCCGGTATGGTAGACGTAAATACTGTCGAAAATACCCTCTCCTTTGAGGTCTTCCGCCAGAGTCTCTTTCTCGAACCCGGGGCCGAGGAGTACCAGCGGCATGTTAGGCTCGCCGATGGCTTTGAGTTTGCTTGAAATCTCTGCGTGATAGCCGTCAGCCTGCGGTTTTTCGGCGTATTGCTTCCCAGATCTGCCGGAGCGCACGGTCGCGATCTCCTTGAGCCCGAATTGCCTCAGGACAGCTATGGTCGCCTCGTCCTGATCCAGAGATACGAACGCTATGCGCGGTTTTTTAGAGTCCGAGACTGCCCTGGCGATCCTTTCGCGCTGGGTATCCTTCCATTTCCTTTTGGAAATCGTCAGGGAATCGCCGTTCTCGAAGATCAGAGTGTGATGCTGGCCTATGTCCTGGGGGCCCGATTCTATGGTCCCAAGCAGCTTCAGGCGGAGGTCGTCCTCCGAGAATTCTATCTTTTCGATGCGGATCCCCAACGTCATCCTTTTCTTCTCGGCCCTTTCGGCGCGGATTTTGTCCGCAGATTTTTCCTCGCGTCTGGTCGTCGAAGCCGTGACGAGGTCTCCCACCTCCACTATGTTGTACAGATGCCAAAGGTCCTCGTCAGTCTCGACCAGAAGTCTGATGTCTCCGGCCGGCTTGTCCTCGCTCAGAACGCGCATGGATGCCTTCTGGACGCTCATGATTATTATTCTTTGCGATTCCGAGCTGATTCTTGGATTGGGCGCGAAAGCGCATTAACAGTATGAAAAAATGGGGTTTGTCGGTTTTCAGACAACCTTCTGATTGGCTTGTCATGGCCAAATCATAGGGGTTATATACGGTATCAGAATCTGATTTAACCTCAATGGCACGCGGATATTTGGTTCTCGAAGATGGGACCGCCTATGAGGGCGATCTGTTCGGATCCGAGACGGAAGCAGTCGGAGAGGTAGTATTTTCCACGGGGATGGACGGCTATCAGGAAAGCCTCACAGATCCCTCTTTCAGAGGTCAGATCCTCGTCATGACATATCCTCTTGTTGGAGATTATGGAATAGTAGACGGATTCGACCAGTCGGATGCGGTCCACACCCGCGGCCTTGTGGTCAGGGAGTATTGCAGGAACCCCTCGGCGATGTACGGCGGGGGAACTCTGGACGCTTATCTCAAGAAACACGGGGTCCCAGGCATTTCCGGCATAGACACCCGCGACTTGGTAATAAAGCTCCGCACGGAAGGGACCGTGAAAGGGGCTATCATCAAAGGTTCAGATATAGAAGGCACGATTTCTAAGCTCAAGTCGATGCCGCTCCCTTCCGATAGCAATCTCGTCGCGGAAGTCTCCTGCAAGAAGATAACCGAGATCAGGAACGGAAAGGACATCACCGTCGGCCTTCTGGATTGCGGCACCAAAGATGGGATTATCAGGGATCTGAGCTCCAGATTCGACGTGGTGATGTTCCCATATGATACGCCGTCGGACGTCATAATCGAGTCCAAGGTCAATGGTCTGCTTGTCACCAACGGCCCGGGAGACCCATCCCATCCCGCCATCCAAGGAACGACTGTAAAGACCGTCTCCAATCTCAGTTCCGTCATGCCTATCTATGGCATATGCTACGGGAGCCAGGTAATCGCCCGTGCCATGGGCGCGACGACTTACAAAATGAAATTCGGGCACCGCGGCTGCAACCAGCCAGTCAAATTCGAGGGGCGCGTTTACATCACATCCCAGAACCACGGATACGCCGTCGATGAGAACAGCCTGGGAGGCACCGGGCTCATCGCAGACCAGATAAACGTCAACGACGGCACCGTGGAAGGCGTGAGGCACAAGAATCTGCCTATTTTCACGTCCCAATACCATCCGGAGGCTTCCCCGGGCCCCGTGGATACAGCTTTCCTGTTCGATAGATTCGGAAAGATGGTCAAGGAGGGGAGACTGTGAGGAAAGATTACAAGAAACTTCTCGTCATCGGCTCCGGCCCCATAGTGATCGGGCAGGCCGCCGAATTCGATTTCTCAGGCACTCAGGCCTGCCGCTCCCTCAGGGAAGAAGGTTACAGCACTGTACTTGTCAACTCAAATCCCGCGACCATCCAGACGGATGTGGATACCGCCGACAGCGTTTACATAGAGCCGCTCACGGCAGACAATGTCGCCAGAATCATCGAGAAAGAAGGCGTCGACGGGGTAATCTCCAGCATGGGGGGCCAGACCGCCCTCAACATATGCTCGGAGCTTGCCGATTCCGGTGAATTGGAGAGGCTGGGCGCCGCTCTCGTGGGAACTCAGCCGGACGCCATCGCCATGTCCGAGGACAGGGAGCTGTTCAAAGAGACGATGGAGAGGATCGGAGAGCCGATTCCCGTTTCCAGAAGCGTCAACAGCATCGAAGAGGCCAAGGAAGCCGTCAAAATCATCGGGAAATACCCTGTTCTCATCAGGCCGGCGTACACTCTGGGTGGTACCGGAGGCGGGATTGCCCACAATGAGGCGGAACTCGAGGAGATCTGCGCCCGCGGGCTGGCTTATTCCAGGATCCACCAGGTCCTGATCGAGGAGAGCGTGCTCGGCTGGAAGGAGTACGAGTACGAGGTTATGAGGGACTCCAACGACAATTGCATCATAATATGCAACATGGAGAATCTGGATGCCATGGGGATACACACCGGGGAGAGCATTGTCTGCGCCCCGTGCCTTACCCTGTCCGACAAAGACCACCAGCGCCTCAGATCCGCCGCGATCAAAGTCATCCGCGCCCTCAACATCGACGGCGGATGCAACGTCCAGTTCGCCTACAACCCTGCCAACGGGGACTACAGGCTGATCGAGGTCAACCCCCGCGTTTCGCGTTCTTCCGCGCTGGCGTCGAAGGCAACCGGATATCCGATCGCCAGGGTGGCCACCAAGATCGCCGTGGGATACACTCTGGACGAGATTCCCAACAGAATCACCGGCACCACGTACGCCGCTTTCGAGCCCGCCGTGGATTATGTGGTCATCAAGATACCCCGCTGGCCCTTCGACAAGTTCCGCACCGTGGACAGGCATCTCGGGACCCAGATGAAATCCACCGGAGAGGTCATGGCCATCGGCAGGACATTCGAGGAGGCCCTTCTGAAAGGCCTCAGATCCCTTGAGATTGGGGCAAAAGGCCTCGATATGATCGAAATGGATGACGGCGCAATCGCAGAGGAGCTTGCGAACGCCACCGACAAGCGCATATTCGCCATGGGAGAGGCCCTCAGGAAAGGCTGGTCCGTCCAGAAAGTGGCAGAGCTCTCGCAGTGGGACGCGTTCTTCGTCCAGAAGCTGAAGAACATAGTGGACATGGAGGGCAGGATAAAGGCCGGTCTCGACAGGCAGATCCTCAAGGACGCCAAGGCCATGGGATTCTCAGACGAGACCATCGGCGAGCTCTGCGGTTTGCCTCCGATGGAGGTCCGCGCCAAGAGGAAGGCCGAGGGCATAATCCCGGTCTACAAGATGGTCGACACGTGCTCCGCGGAGTTCGCGGCGGAGACTCCTTACTTCTATTCAACATACGGGCGTTCGTCCGAAGCCGCGCCATCAGAAAACAAGAAAGTGGTCATCATCGGCGGCGGCCCCATAAGGATAGGCCAGGGAATCGAGTTCGATTATTGCTGCGTGCATGGGGTCATGGCCCTTCAGGAAGAGGGCGTAGACGCGGTCATCATCAACAACAACCCCGAGACCGTCTCCACGGATTATGACATCTCGGACAGGCTTTACTTCGAGCCTCTGACCTTGGAAGATGTCCTCAACACGATAGAATCCGAGGATGCGGACGGCGTCATAGTCCAGTACGGCGGTCAGACGTCGGTCAACCTGGCTGTCGACCTGGAGAAGGCGCTTGCCGGAACCAAGACCAAGATTCTGGGTACCAGCCCCGACAGCATGGACATCGCCGAGGACAGGCGCAGGTTCTCCAAGCTTATGGATGAGCTGAAGATCAAGCAGCCCAAGTCAGGCACCGGGTACTCCTTCGAAGAGGCCAGGGCAATCGCCGAGGACATAGGCTATCCGGTCCTCGTAAGACCGTCTTACGTCCTCGGAGGGAGGGCGATGGAGATCGTCTATTCCACTGCGGAGCTCAAGACTTACGTGGACACCGCCGTTAAGGTCTCGCACAACCACCCCATCCTCATAGACAAATACCTCACCGAAGCCATCGAGATAGATGTCGACGCGCTCTGCGACGGCACCGACGTCTATGTCGGAGGCATAATGGAGCACGTGGAATACGCTGGATGCCACTCCGGGGACGCCACCATGGTCCTTCCGCCGTTCACCCTTTCGAAGGCGATAATCAGCGAGATCGTCGACATCACCGAGAGGGTCGCGCTGGCCCTTCAGATCCGCGGCCTCATGAACCTCCAGTTAGCCGTGAAGAACGGCCAGATCTATATGATCGAGGCCAATCCGAGGGCTTCCAGGACCGTCCCGTTCATATCCAAGGCCACCGGGATTCCGCTGGCCAAGATCGCCACCAGGATCATGCTCGGCAAGACCCTGAAGGAATTCGGGCTCGGCGGATACAGGGCGATAGACCACTATGCCATCAAAGCGTCTGTGTTCCCGTTCCTGAAGCTTCCCGGAGTGGATTCGATCCTCACGCCAGAGATGAAATCTACCGGAGAGGTCATGGGAATCGACGAGGATTTCAGCAAAGCCTGCTACAAGGCTCTCATCGCTGCCGGGAACAGGCTTCCCACCCAGGGCGGGGTGTACGTCACCGTGAACGACGCCGACAAGGAGAAGATCCTGGCGCCGGTGAAGGAGCTCAAGGCAATGGGATTCACCGTCTATGCCACCAAAGGCACTTCGACATACCTCAGGGACTGCGGCGTCGAGACCGTCACCGTGTTCAAGATAAACGAGGGCCAGAAGCCCAACGCGGTCGGACTGATGAGGGACGGGGAGATCAACCTGATCATCAACACGCCCTCCCAGAAGTCCGGGGCAATACGCGACGGATACACCATGCGCAGGCTCGCCGTCGAGCTGGAGATACCCTTCATGACCACAGTCCAGGGCGCCGACATAGCCGTCCGCGCAATCAAGGTCGCCCGGGAAGGCGGCCTCGGCGTCAGGAGCATGAAGGAGTTCCACGGTCTGGTCTGATCCGGGGCAATCCCGCCGGAGGGGTTCTCTTCCGGCGGTCCTTTTTATTGTTTTCTGCCCGGCCCTTTCTTTTCGGGGCTCCGGTTTTTCCCGCAATCCTTTCCCGCCGCCCAGCCGGCACTGAGAATCAGATATATCATCCGGTCTGGATGCTATGGCGGTTATGAGCACTCAGAATTATATAAACGCGAATTAATACCATATTATTGGATTTAGAATCCAATGCAAACAGCTTTATTGGAGGAAATTGAACATGAGCAATTTCAAAACGATGGCGATCGCGAGCATCATCGCGATCGTTGCGGTAATATCTGCCGCTGCCGTCGCGGCTCAGTCTGACGCGGACGATGAATCCGAACTCACGGAGTACAAATTCTTCATCGACCTCGGCGGAACTATTATGAGCTTTGCCGACCCGTTCGGCGATTTCGAAGGCGACTACGGCGACGGAAGCCTTGAAGTCGTCTATGCCAGCAGCGTCAAAGAGGCGCTGACCCTCGCATGCGAACAGAAGTTCGGATATGAGGGCGCGATCGAATTCAGCAGCAGCGGATATATCAGCGAGATCAACGGAGCCGACGGAAACGGTGTCACCATTTTCCCCGACCAAAGCTTCGTCGAAGAGGAACCTTGGAACCATTACATTTATCTTTATCCCATCCAGTTCGTTTGGGACGGCGAATCCTGGTCTGTTGCCAATGCGCCTCTCGGAAGCTATTCCGGAGACGAGACTGTTTTCGCTCTCATCACCATGCCCACCTCCTTCGGAGATGACGAATACTTCACCTTCGACGAGTACAACGGAATGTATTCCGAGGAAGGCCAGGGCAACGAAGTCTACCAGTACCTCCAAGATGTCTACGGATGGACTGCCGGAGCCACCTCCCAGCCTGTCTTCAGGGCCCCCTTCACCTTTGTCCAGGACGGCCTCATCTACGAGATGCAGGACAACTATTACGATGTCAAGGTCATCGGAAGCACCGAGAATGTCACCGGAGACATCGTCATTCCCGACTCCATCAATTTCCTTGGCGTCGACCTGAACGTCTGGAGAGTCGGAATGAAGGCCTTCATGGACCGCGACGACATCACGTCCGTGACCCTCAGCTGCGACATCGAGAGGCACGCTTTCTATAAGTGCGACAACCTCGCTATTGTCACCCTCAAAGACGGATGCGAGCAGATCGGAAAGAGCGCTTTCGCCTACTGCCCCGCTCTTGCCGGCGTCACCATTCCCGAGTCCGTCTACTACATCGGAGTCAACGCCTTCTACGGCGCCCACTTCTATGACGAGAACGGCGAAGCCATCAAAGCCAACGTCGACAACCTCCCCGGATACACCTACTCCGGAATGGACGCCGAGCTCTTCAGGATCCTGATGTATGACTACACGTTCTACATCGACCTCGGAGGAGAGATCTACAACATCGTCGGCGAGAGCGACAACATATACGATTACGGAGACGCCAGCTGGGAGACCGCGACCGCCACCGATGTCCTGTCCGCTCTCAAGGCCGTCTGCGACCAGAAGTTCCACGAGGGAGCCCTCGAAATCAGCTCCAGCGGAGCCATCAAGACCATCAACGGAATCGACGGAAACGGAATGTACATCTTCCCCGACGAATCCCTCAACCCCGACTATGAGCACTGGATATACTTCTACCCCGTCCAGTTCGTAATGGAGGACGGCGAGTGGAAGCAGCTTGACACCTACATCGGAGCCTACGAAGGCGAATCCACCGTTTTCGCCATCGTCCTTATGCCCATCTCCTTTGAATCCGAGCCTATCGTGTACCACTTCGAAGAGAACATGGGATTCAGCGGCGCCTACTACGGAGACAAAGTCTACAAGATGTTCCAGGACGTCTACGGATGGACCTACGGAAGCCCCTCCGCCCCCGTCTTCAGGGAAATCGACGTCTTCGAGCTCAACAACTTCGTATTCCAGGTCACCGACGCCGACGCGAAGGAAGTCAAAGTCATCGCCAGCATCGATCTCGAAGGAGAGGCTTTCATCCCCGAGATCGTTGAATTCAGGGGCGAGCAGTACACCGTCACCAGGGTCGGAATGAAGGCCTTCATGGACTGCGACGACATCACTTCCGTCGTCGTGAACTGCGACATCGAGAGGCACGCATTCTACAAGTGCGACGGCATCGGATCCATCGAAATCGGAGAGAAGTGCGAGCAGATCGGAAAGAGCGCTTTCGCCTACTGCCCCTCCCTCACCAGCGTCACCATGGCCGATTCCGTCAGCTACCTGGGCGTCAACGCCTTCTACGGAACCAAGTTCCACGACGAGAACGGCAATTCCATCAAGGCCAACGTCGAGAACCTCGCCGGATACAAGTACATCGGAGAGAACTCGGATCTCTACAGGGTCACTTACACCTTCTACATCGATCTTGGAGGAACCATCTCCGGATTCTTCCTCGGAACCGATGAGAACTACGGCGGACCTTCCACCGAAGTCGTCTGCGCCGACAACGCCAGGAACGCTCTGATCAAGGCTTGCGACCAGAAATTCGGAGAGGGATCTCTCGAGCTCAAGAAGACCAAGTACGGATACTCCATCGCCAAGATCAACGGAATGGACGGAAACGGATCCGGAATCTCCTCTCTCGAGAACCAGTACCCCCCTTACCCCGATGTTTACTACTACCCCGTGCAGTACGTCTTCGAGGACACTTGGAAGCAGGCTCCCGTGACCATACCCAACTACATGGGCCCCGCTACGACTTTCGCCATCACCTTCCAGCCCATCACCTTCGACGAGGAGGAGATCGAGCACACCTTCGAAAGCGAGGGCGACGCCGCCATCTACGATATGCTCAAGACGGTCTACAACTGGCCCGGATGGGGAACTTTCGAGACTCCCTTCATCTCCACCCAGGAGATTTCCGTCGAGCACAGCGAATACCTCGCTCTCGGAGACTTCGAAGCCCTCGAGGTCACCGTAGGGCCCATCGACTGCACCAACCCCAATGTCACCTACTTCTCCACCAACGAGAACGTCGCTGTCGTCGATGATCTGGGCATCATCACTACCGTCGCAGAAGGCTACACCGAAATAATGGTCTTCTCCAATTATGATCCCAGCCTTTCGATCACCCTGCCCCTGAATGTCTTCAGCACTTTCACCGATGAAGAATTCATCTTCGAAGTGATGAGCCTCGGAGACATGACCGTCAAGGTCATCGGATATGACGGCACTCCCTCGGAAGAGCTCTTCATACCCGAGATGGCATTCATCGGAGACTACGAGTTCTCCGTCGCAAGGGTCGGAATGAAGGCCTTCATGGACTGCGACGAGATCACTACCGTAGTGGTCGCCTGCGACATCGAGAGGCACGCATTCTACAAGTGCGATGAGCTCGAGAACGTCGTCCTGATGGAAGGATGCAAGCAGATCGGAAAGAGCGCTTTCGCCTACTGCACCGACCTGGAGTTCATCGACTTCAACGGTGGAATCACCTACATCGGAGTCAACGCGTTCTACGGAATCAAGTTCCTCGACGAGGGCGGCAACCGCCTTTCCGCCACCCCCGAGAACCTCGCTGGACACAGCTTCGAGGGCGACGATGGTGTGCTCACCATCTGCCCCCCTGTCGAATCGACCGTCGTGACCCTTTCCTGAAGTGGGGGATTTCCCCCGCAAACCCTTTACAGGCCGGCAGGTCCGGCCTTTTCCTGCATTTTCTGATTAGATTTCCGCCCGTGATGCGCCAGCAATGTATTACATATTCAAACGTCTTGAAAATCTTATTAGAATTAGACAATTATCTAATCATATTTCATATTACAAGATTCTTGAATGTATCCTTTAAATAATACTTGTGCTATGTAAGCCCATCATTCGCAGAGGCTAAGAAATGGCGATAAGCAATGAGTATCTCCAGTCCGTCTTCGACGGGCTCAAGCAGCGCAACGCTAACGAACCTGAATTCCTCCAAGCCGTCGAGGAAGTCCTCGAGTCCCTCGTGCCAGTCATCGAGGCGAGGCCTGAGCTTCAGAAGGCAGGCATAATCGAGAGGATCGTAGAGCCCGAGAGGATCGTGATGTTCCGTGTCCCATGGGTCGATGATCAGGGCAGAGTCCAGGTCAACCGCGGCTATCGCGTCCAGTTCAATTCTGCTATCGGGCCTTACAAGGGCGGACTCAGGCTCCACCCCTCCGTCAACCTGTCCATCCTGAAGTTCCTCGGATTCGAGCAGATCTTCAAGAACAGCCTGACCACTCTCCCCATCGGAGGAGGCAAGGGAGGATCGGATTTCGACCCGAAGGGAAAGTCCGACAACGAGATCATGCGTTTCTGCCAGTCCTTCATGACCGAGCTCTACAGGCACATCGGCCCCGATACCGACGTCCCCGCAGGAGACATCGGAGTCGGCGGAAGAGAGATCGGTTTCATGTTCGGCCAGTACAAGAGGATCACCAACGAGTTCACCGGCGTCCTCACCGGAAAGGCCATCCCTTCCGGCGGATCTCTCGCCAGGACCGAAGCCACCGGATACGGGCTGTGCTACTTCGCCGACGAGATGCTCAAGGACAAGGGACAGTCCTTCAAGGGAAAGAAGGTCGTCATCTCCGGGTCCGGAAACGTCGCCATATACGCATGCCAGAAGGCCACCCAGCTCGGCGCCAAGGTCATCGCCGTGTCCGATTCCAACGGTTACATAAGGGATGACAACGGAATCGATTACCGCACCCTCCAGGAGATCAAGGAAGTCAAGAGGGACAGGATAAAGACGTACGTCAACTACGTCCCGTCCGCGGTCTACACCGAAGGATGCAGAGGCATCTGGACCATCCCCTGCGACATAGCCCTTCCGTGCGCCACCCAGAACGAGCTGGATGAGCAGTCGGCTGAGACTCTCGTCAAGAACGGCGTCATCGCTGTGGCAGAGGGAGCCAACATGCCCAGCACCCCCGGAGCGATCGCATGCTTCCAGAAGAACGGCGTCCTCTTCGGCCCCGCAAAGGCCGCCAACGCCGGCGGCGTCGCAACTTCCGCTCTGGAGATGTGCCAGAACAGCGCCAGGCTCTCATGGTCCTTCGAAGATGTCGACGAGAAGCTCCACGGAATCATGAGGACCATCTACAAGAATGCGTTCGAGGCCGCCAAGAAGTACGGTGTCGAGGGCAACCTCGTGGCCGGCGCAAACATCGCCGGATTCGAGAAGGTCGCCGACGCCATGCTCTGGCAGGGCATTTCCTATTGAAGGGGGTCTTCCCCTCCGAAACCTTTTACGCGCCGGACGATGTCTGGCGCGGCAGAACATAACAGATATCGCCCCGTCCTTTTTTGTGGGATGTCTGGACACCGATATCCATTATATATCAATGAGCAATTAGATGGTCGATCGCTTATGAAGAAGCAAATCAAAGCATCCAGAAGGTCGTTGGGAATGAATTATGCCATCCGCGAGGTCACCGTTCCCGCCGCCGAGGCCGCCAAAGCCGGCAGGAAGCTCCTGGGTCTCAACATCGGCGATCCGAACAAATGGGATTTCGAGACGCCCGAATACTTCAAGCAGACTCTCAGGGAGGCGGTGGACCTTGTCGACAACGGATACGGGGATTCCCAGGGGCAGCCCGATCTCAGGGAAGCCATCGTCCGCAGGGAGCTGGAGAAGAACGGCATCTCGATCTCTTCCGATGACGTCTACGTCACCGCCGGAGTCAGCGAATGCATCAACATCATGATGGGGACTTTCATCGAGCCGGGCGACGAAGTTTTGGTTCCTGGACCCGGATATCCCTCCTACTCACAATATATCAACTTCTACGAGGGAAGGGTGGTGCCTTACAGGCAGATCGAAGAGGAGGATTGGAGGCCGGACACGGATATGCTCCGCAAGAGGATAACCGACAGCACGAAGGCCCTGATCATCTGCAACCCGAACAATCCCACCGGCGCAGTGTACGATGCCAAGGCGATAAAGGAGTTCGGCGATATCGCGGCCGAATACGGCATCCCGCTCATATCCGACGAGATATATGATAAGATAGTCTTCGACGGGAAATTCTTCTCCGCGTCGAGGCTTCCCAGCGATGTTCCGAGGATAATCCTCAACGGCTTCTCCAAGGTCAATCTGATGCCCGGATGGAGGGTCGGATACTGCTATTTCATGGATGAGGACGGTCTCATGGACGAGATAAGGGCCGGAATGATGAAGCAGTTCCGCGCGAGGATATGCCCCAATGTCCCCTGCCAGGCGGCTGCCAAGGCATCGCTGGAAGGTCCCCAGGACTATATCGTCGATATGAACCGGAAGCTCAAGGAGAGGGCCGATTTCACATACAAGCGGATCAATGAGATCCCTCTTCTCAGCTCGAGGAAGGCCAAGGGTGCGCTCTACATGTTCCCCAAGATCGATCTGCAGGGGACCCCATGGAGAACCGACAAGGATTTCGTCTTCAGCCTCATCAAAGAGGAAGGCGTGGTTTTTGTCCACGGCTCCGGTTTCTGCCAGGAATTCGGTGTAGATCATTTCCGCACCGTTCTGCTGGCTCCCACAGACATTCTGGGCGAGGCCTTCGACAAGACCGAGCGCTTCATAAAAAGGCACGTCTGAGCCTCAGGGGCGGACCGCCCCAAACCATCTTTTGCTCATGCTGGCCCATTCATTCTCATATTGGATCATATGTCTGACACGAGCATTTAGATGCATATAAAATGGTTATTTTAGACTTAAACTATTGTTTGCATTGTTGTTTAAGGTATCGATTCCTGCGTTTTTATACACAATATAAATGATAAATACCATAGATCCTATGCGGCACTATGGGCGACGGAGACGGCGGCATAGGCCTCAGCAAAAAGGATCTCATGGATCTGCTGTTCACTTGCATCCGCAGCGGGGATCCCTCAAGCGTGAGGGCAAGCGCCCGCATATTGCTCAAAAGATATCCGGACGATGCTGAGACGCTGTTCTTCACCGGGATGTTCTCTTTCGGTCTGGATCCGGAGGAAGGCATGGTCTATTGGGAGAGGCTCGCCTCCTCTATGCACAATCTGGAGGGACCGGAAGCCCAACGCATTCTGGATCTCATCTATCCCCAGATGGTGGAAGTGATTTCCAACTACTACGTCCAGGGGAACTTCGAATCGTATTCCGGGCTGATGTCGATGGGAAAGGATTTGGCGCCGTACGGCCGCGCTTTGGTCCAGGACGTCATAGAAGCGGTGCCATCCGGAATCCAGGGCATCGACATTCCCAGCTGCGTCCAAGCCGCTTTCAAACTCAGGAAGCTTGCAACAGCATGTCTGTTCCACGTCTTCCCCGGCTATTCGCTCGATATCCTCAGAAAAGCATCGGATTCCGTGGCTCAGCTTGCCTCCATCGTGAATATGCTCGGTGGAAGGAACTCTTTTGCGGCATACTCGTTTCGCGTATGCTCCAGTTTCCTCTCCGCCGAATGGGAGAACACCGAGCGCATCTTAGACGGGATCGGCAGCCTGGGATGGGATTCCCTGTCGGATTATTGGCAGGAGCAGCGTTTCGATGAGTTCTCAGAAACGGTAGGCGCTCTCGAGGCCCTATTCCAGGAGTATTTCATCCTCGCTGCGCGGATGCCGGATGGGGCCGACGAATACCTCAGTCTGCGTATGCGCGATTGCTTCGATCTGCTGCCTTACCCAGGGAGCGATTGAGTATGCCAGACGTTACAGCCGATTCGAAAATGGTGCAGAGGGTGCGATTTGAACGCACGAACCGCTAGGGACAGGATCCTAAGTCCTGCGTCGTTGACCGAGCTTGACAACCTCTGCTTGATTCAACTCGATGCCTGTTTGAATTATATAAATTGCGTCGGTAAACGAATCTTGCGACATTGTCGCGTCCTTTCTGCGACATCGGCGCTGTCTTAATGTTTCCGATAGGACAGACTGCCATGCATTTTCCGCATGGTGATATGCCATGTTTGCTGAGCTCTTCGTTGCGGTCCAGACACGCGCTCCTATCTATCTTTCCGTCTGATATCGCCTTGGCCGGGCAATTCTCGGCGCATCTCCCGCATTTGATGCACAATTCTTTTTCGGATGGTGCGTCAGACGGTATTTCGGCTGAAGTCAGGACGGAGGAGAATCTGATTCTGGGCCCATATTTCTCTGTCAGCACCAATCCGTTGATGCCATACGATCCCATGCCGGCATAATATGCGGCCTGCTTATGCGAGAAGAAAGATCCCATGCAGGCTCTGAGGCCTTTGATCCCTTTGTAACCGTCTCTGGGCACGTAGATCGCATCGAATCCCAGCATGCCCAATTCCAAAGCGATCCTCTCCGAGGCGTTGTCCAGGCTCGAGTTGACGACGGAATAAAGGTGGCTGTAATAGCTCGATGGTGCGGTATCCGTTATCGTCTTGGGGAGAGGTATCCCTATTACGATCACCGATCTGCACGATGACATCAGGTCCTTCGGGCTTCTGCCTTCGGGGTCGTCGTCCCAAGCATCCGCTGATGCCACGCCGATATCCGCTATACCCATTGAGCGCGCCACGTCCCTGATACGCCCCATAACCTCTTCGGAATCCACGGGTGCTGATGCCCTGCTGGATTCAAATGTTTTTCTTATAAATCAGAGACATCAGAGTTGCCCTGATTAGCCCTAATATGTCCCTGATTTTTTGAGCATTATTGCCTGCGAACCAGTTATAACTCTGATTTATTATATACGCGCAAGAGGTCAATCAGATGGTAAATCTGCTCAGCGAAGGGGGAAAACAGCTCCTCCTTGGAAATGAGGCGATAACTCGCGGCTTGATCGAGGCCGGAGTGGGATTCGCTTCGACGTATCCCGGCACGCCATCTTCGGAGATAGGCAATATCCTGGAGAAGATTTCCTCCGATACGGGAATGTACTTTGAGTTCTCCACCAACGAGAAGGTCGCCGTGGAGGTCTCTGCCGCGGCCGCTTCCTCAGGGGTGAGATCGTTCGTTTTCATGAAGCATGTCGGGTTGAACGTAGCCGCCGACCCTATGATGACACTGGCATACGCCGGCGTCAGGGGCGGAATGCTAATCATGAGCGCGGATGACCCGTCTGCCCACAGCTCTCAGAACGAGCAGGACAACAGGTATTATTCCGTCCTGGCTCTGATGCCTATGATGGAGCCTTCCACTCCTGCCGAAGGGCGGAGCATGGTGGCGGAGGCCTACAGGGTCTCGGAGGAGCTGGAGATGCCTCTGCTTTTCAGGACTACCACCCGTATGAACCATGCCAGGGGAATAGTCGAGTTCGGACCCATATCCGAGAGGAAGACCGCAGGCCATTTCGACAGGGACGTCAAGAGATTCGTAAACATACCTGCCTACGCGAGGCTCAACAGGAAGGTAATACTCGAGAAGTATGCCAAGGCCTCGGATCTCTCGGAGAAATCGCCGCTGAATTTCGTCGAAGGAGAGGGAGACATAGGCATCATAGCCTCGGGCGTGGCGTATACGTACGTCAAGGAGTTTGTTTCCGGGGTTTCTATACTCAAGCTGGGATTCACCAACCCTCTGCCCGAGAAGAAGATCGCCGATTTCGTCAAATCCAAGAGGCTGGTCATAGTTGCCGAGGAGCTGGAGCCGTTCGTCGAGGATCAGGTTCTCAGGATCTGCGCCCAGAACGGCATCACAGTCCCGGTTTACGGCAAGAGGACCGGCCATCTGCCGAGGGCCTGGGAATACTCTCCGGACACTCTGAAAGGCATATCCGAATTCGTAAAGGTCAAGGAATTCCCCGAGCCTCTGTCCGTTCCCAAGATGGATCTTCCCAGCAGGCCGCCGACCCTATGCGCGGGATGTCCCCACAGAGGCATGTTCGCCGCCGCCAAGAGGGCCGCCGGAAAGGAGGACGTCATCTACTGCTCGGATATCGGATGCTATACTCTCGGGGTCCAGCCCCCCTTCCAGGCCGCCGATTTCATTATCTGCATGGGCGGAGGCGCCGGAGCCGCGGGAGGTTTCGACAGATCCACCGATCAGCGCGCGGTCGCGTTCATGGGCGATTCCACGTTCTTCCACGCAGGTGTTCCGCCTCTGGTCAACGCTCTGTTCAACAGGCATCGCATAGTCATGGTCATCCTGGACAACCGCACGACCGCGATGACAGGGCATCAGCCTAACCCCGGAACCGGAAGGGATTTCGGAGGCGTTTCCACCAAGCCGATAGACATCGAATCGATGGTCAAAGGCATAGGCGTGGAATTCGTGAGGACGGTCAATCCATATGACGTCAAATCGGCCACGCAGACTTTCAGGGATGCCCTGGCGTTCGAAGGGGTCGCCGTCATCATTTCTAAATGCCCCTGCCCTCTCGAGCTCAAGAAGAGCAAGCAGCTGGTCCCCGGCGTCTGCGTCATCGACCAAAACAAATGCAACGGCTGCGGAACCTGCCTGAAGACGATCGCATGCCCGGCTCTGTTCAAAAAGGACGGCAAAATCACGCCTGACCCGGTCCAATGCATAGGCTGCGGCATGTGCGCTTCCGTCTGCCCCAGAGGGGCGATCGAGGTGAGAAGATGAAATACACAGTCCAGATAGTCGGAGTGGGCGGACAGGGCGTCCTTCTCGCGTCGATGGTGCTCGGAAACGCCGCCATGCAGATGGGTTATGACGTCGCCATGAGCGAAGTCCACGGGATGGCCCAGAGGGGCGGAAGCGTCCTCTCCACCGTGCGCTTCGGAGACGGGGTCGCAAGCCCGTTGGAGGCCGCAGGATCCGCCGATATGATACTCGGATTCGAGCCTGTGGAAACATGCAGGAGCCTTCCCCTCGGGAACAAGGATACGACTGTGCTGATGAATCTCGACCCGGTTCTGCCTTCTATGGTCGCCGCCGGGTTCGAGGAATATCCCCCGGTCGACAGCATCGTATCCGCGGTCAGGTCTCTGGCCCCCAACCTCAAGACGATCGATGCCACGGACATAGCCATCAAAGCCGGGAAAGCCGTCGCCGCCAATGCCGTCATGATCGGCGCGATGTCGGCCGTCAAAGGGTTCCCTATCCCCAAGGATGTGCTTCTTAAGGTCCTCATGGAGCAGGTCCCGGAAAAATTCAGGGATCTGAACTCCAAGGCTTTCGAGATGGGTTACCAGGCCGCATCCCAATGAAACCGAGGCTGCCCAGTTTTTGGGCGGCCCCCTTTTATCTCTCATTTTCAGGGCAATTTCATAGGAAGACACGCGTTTTTGTCCGTAAGACAAACTCTTATGGGCATTTAATTTGTCCGACAAGCGGTTTGTGCCATCGATTTATCGCAATTTGACGCGATTTTATGCGTTTGCACAATGATGATTTCCTTGAGGTTCAGACAAGAAAACAGAGAGTACAGGGGAGCGGCGCCCCCCTGCCAGGGGAAAAATGAAGCGTCAGTTCAAGCGCATACGAGCAGGCCCAAGGGTATGATGCCTGTTCTTTCGGTTCTGCTGGGTTTGATGTCTGAAATGCGTTTCTTGCTCGGGGAGTTGATTTCGACGGATTTCGCGAACTCAGCTATGTGATCTACGATGCCTTCGTTCACCTTCGAGAATGCGGTGTTCAGATCGCAATCCTCTTCCAGCGACATGATCAGGTTGTTGTCGACCAGGCAAGAGTTCCTGCATACGGCTTGCACGCGTCTGTAGGCCTTTGCCGCAAGCTCTTTCCTCTCCCCTTCAAAGAAGAAAGGCTTGATCGCTATCGCAGATGTTTCCGCGCCGCCGATAGCCGCCGAATCGATGACTATCGGCATGGCGCCGCTGCCCGTTCCCCCGCCAAGGCCGGCGACGACAAACACGTATTCGTATCCGAAGAGAGCATCCCTGATCTCTTCTATGTGGCATTCAGCGCACTTTTTGCCGAGGTTGGCGTCTCCGCGCGTGCCTTCTCCCTTGAGGACCTCTTTGCAGATGTAGATTTTCTTGTCTGCTTCGGTCTTTTCGAGAGCCTTTCTGTCCGTGTTTATAGCTATGGTATCCACTTGGCATTCCCTTCCACTGAAAGAGGAGATGACGTTGCATCCCGCTCCTCCAACGCCAACCACAGCTATGCGCGGGCAATCCGTGCTGCCATTTTCGTTCGCCGTCATGAGTGCATCCCTTCTTTTCAAGTCGTTTACTAGGTTGGAGTCGTTTTCCATCTGCTTTCCCTTCATCTGTATGTGGTCGAACTTTGAGCTGAAGCGAAAGCTTCGTCGATGGCTTTGTTCTCTGCTTCTTTGGGCATTATGGCGTCGATGACGCATTTCCTGATGAATTCCTCTTCAGACAGGCAAATGCCCATCTTCTTAAGGTTGGCGAGAATCTCCAGATGCAGATCGCTGAGGTGGATGAATATTCCCCCGACATCCGAGTTGCTGGTGGATCCCGTTTCGTTTCTTCTGAAGTTTATGTAGCCTCTGATGGCATCGCGGATGAAGTCAGATCTGTTCCCAACGTGGAACTGATCCATGTAGTCTTCGATGAGCTGTATCTCATCGGGACCCACCCTGATTGTGATCTTCATTCCGTCATCCGTCAATTCGGCACACTCCGCTTACCTAACGCTTAGCGTTTGGGATTAGCTGTAAACACATCAGCTAGGCGATATTTAAATTCTGCCTTACGCGGATGACAAGCAGAAAAGACTGCAATTTCTTTCAAAATCATTGGATATTCTATTTTTTGACATTTAAATGCTCTTGTAAATACAATTTTATTGTTTTTGAAATTTCGTTGTCATCTGCGTCTTATCATTAATTCTGGCTCAGTCCGACGATCAGAAGCGACTGTGTCAATAGCTCTTTGGCGGAGACTATAATAATAATATTACTTTCAGGAAAGGGAAGAAGGCAGGGCCATCATGGAAATCGACTATGGAAGCATCGAAAAAAAATGGCAGACCCGTTGGATTGAGGCGAATCTGGACAAATCTGAGCCTGACGATTCGAAAAAGAAATTCATGCTCATTTTCGCTTATCCCGGCGTAACTGGATATCTGCACGTCGGACACCTCAGAGGTTATTCATATGTCGATGCGATCGGCAGATACAAGCGTATGACTGGGTACAATGTCCTGTTTCCCGTCGGCACTCACGCCACCGGAAACGGAGGGATCAGTCTTGCCAGCAAGATCGCCAGGGGAGACGAGAAAACCGTCGATTATCTGCTCAGGAACGGCTGTCCGGAGCAGAAGATCCCCGAGCTCGGGAAACCGATGTCCGTCATCGAGTTCTTCAATGACGTCTACGTCAACGAGTATTGGAAGAGGTTCGGTTTCCTCGCCGATTGGAGGAGATTCACCTGCACTTTGTATCCTGATTACGCCAAATTCATCGAATGGCAGTTCAGGAAGCTCAATGATGCCCATCTGCTCATCCAAAAGCCCTATTACGCAACCGTCTGCCCTAATTGCGGACCTGTGGCGGTCGATCCTTCTGAGACTGACCTTTCCAAGGGCGGCAGGGCCGAGACCCAGGAGTACACTCTCCTTAAATTCAGGCACGGGGACGAATACCTCGTCGCGGCGACTCTCAGACCTGAGACGGTCTATGGCCAGGTCTGCTTCTGGGTGAACCCGTCGGTGGAGTACAGGAGAATCAGGAAGGACGGCGAGGTTTGGATCGTCTCCCCGCAGGCCGCCGAGAAGATTCCGCTCCAGATGGACGGCGTGGAGGACGTTGGCATCATCCCCGGCAGAGACATGATCGGATGGATGTGCGAAGCCCCCATGGTCCACAAAGAGATTCCCGTGCTCCCGGCATCGTTCTGCGATCCGGATGTGGGAACCGGGCTGGTAACATCCGTCCCTTCCGATGCGCCGGACGATTGGATTTCGCTCCAGGAAGTCAAGAAAGATCCCAAGTTCAGGGAAGAGTACGGACTTTCGCAAGAGCTAATCGATTCCGTGGTTCCCATCTCAATCATCGAGATGAAAGGGTACGGCGATTTCCCCGCCGAGGACATCATCAAACGCATGGGAATCGAGCGTCCAGGCGATCCGAGGCTGGTCGAGGCCAAGAAGCAGGTCTACAAGGATGGATACCACATGGGCCGCATGAAGGCCGTCTGCGGAGAATACGCCGGGATGCGCGTTGAGGAGGCCAAAGACAAGATGCGCCAGGCCATGATCGATTCCGGCGAGGCCGAGATTTTCCGCGATCTCAACGAGGAAGTCGTCTGCAGATGCGGCGCCCGCGTCCACATAAAGAGGCTGGACGACCAGTGGTTCATCAACTATGCTGATAAAGAACTCACCGAGAAGACGTCCGAGCACTGCAAGACCATGGACATCAACCCCCAGGAATACAGGGACAACGTCCATTCAGTCCTCAACTGGTACAGGGAAAGGGCTTGCGTAAGGCAGGGCAACTGGCTCGGCACCAGGTTCCCGTTCGACGACAAGTGGGTTATAGAAGCGATTTCCGATTCCACCCTGTATCCAGTCTACTATCTCATCTCGCTTTATGCGAACGACGGCAGGCTCAAGCCAGAGCAGATGACCGAGGAGTTCTTCGATTACGTCATACTCGGAAAAGGGGACAAAAAAGCTGTTTCCTCCCGCACCGGCGTCTCCGAAGTCCTTCTCGAGAAGATCAGGAAGGATGTCCTCTATTGGTACCCTCTGGACATCAACCTCGGAGGGAAAGAGCACATGACCGTCCACTTCCCTGGGTTCCTCTTCAACCATGTGGCCATACTCCCCGAGGAGATGTGGCCCCGCGGAATAACCGTGAACTGGTACGTCACCGGGAAGAACAGCGACAAGATCTCCAAGTCGAAAGGCGGGGCCCAGCCCATCCCGGGCGCGGCCGCCAAATTCGGCGTAGATGCCATGAGGCTCTATTACGCCCACATAGCGTCTATGTTCGTCGACGTGGAATGGAGCGAGGACGCTGTCATGATGTACAAGCAGAGGATCGAGAGGATAGCCTCGTTCGTCCAGGAGCTAATCGCAGGCAGCGGTTCCCCGGAGGGTCCGATGGACGCCTGGCTCATATCCAAGTTCAACACCCACATCAAAGAGATCCGCCAGGCCATGGAGGGCTATGAGCTCAGGCAGATGTGCACCATAGTCTATTTCGATATGCTCAACGACATGAAATGGTCCAGCAGACGCGGAGGATGCAGCGGGAAGGCTATCAAAGAGGCTCTGAGGATCTGGATCCAGGCCATGATGCCTGTTACCCCGCACATCGCCGAGGAACTCTGGGAGATGGCAGGCTTCGAAGGTCTGGTCTCCGCCGGCCAGTTCCCCGAGGCTGACGAGAGCAGGATATCCGGTTCGGCCGAATACAGCGAGAACCTCATCCGCGACATCATGTCCGACGTCGCCGAGGTCAGGAAGATCTCCAAGATCGAACCCAAACGCACGATTCTGTATGTCTCCCCCAGCTGGAAGAAGAAAGTCATGGGATATGCGCTGGAGATGATGGAAGACGGGACACTGTCAGTGCCTTCCCTGACCAAGCGCTGCATGTCGGATGATGGAATAAAAACGAAGGGCAAGGCAGCGTCTGAATTCGCCAAGAAGGTTGCCATCGATTTCGGAAGGGCTTCCATCGAAGACAAGAAAGCCATCGTCAATACCGATGAGTTCGCTCTTCTCAGCAATGCCGCCGCTTTCTTCAGCGATGAACTCAAGACCGAGGTTTCCGTCTTTGATTCCGATGCCGATGGTCTTTACGATCCCCAGGGAAAATCCAAAGTGGCTGCCCCAGGAAGGCCTGCCATACTCCTCGAGTAAGGTTCGCGACAAAATAATGCGGGGAACGAGGGGATCTACCCTCTTCTCCTTCTTTTTCATCATATGGATTAGGGCAACAGCATTATTCTGATTTGCCCTGATTCTGTCTCTGTTTCTGTCTCTATTCCTATGCCAAATGATCTGGATTTGCTGATCATTCGGCTCAGATCAGACTGGCAGCTTTCATAAGCGGGTCCATCTGTCTTTCCAGCCCTCATCTGTCAGCACCAGCCCGTCCGTTGGACAGCCGGCTGCCAGGTCTGCCGCGGTTATCTCGATAAGATCGTGGCATTCGACCCTGCGGATTTCGAACGCTTCCTTTACCGCATCTATGCCGACGAGGGCGCCAAGGATGTTTCCTGCTACAGAACCTATTGAATCGGAATCTCCGGTGACGTTCACGGCGCATCTGAGGCATCCTTTGATGTCGTTCTGATGCCTTATGCATGAGAATAAAGCCATGGCAAGCGTCTCTTCGGCTATCCATCCTTCTCCCAATTTCGACATGCATTCGAGATCGTTTCCATCCGATTCGGCAAGCGCCAGGGTCTCATCTATGATGCTGGACAGCTGAGCCGCATATCCGCTTCCTTTGTGTCTGGATTCGCAGAAACTGATGGCACGCTGGATGGACTTCTCCAGAGAGTCTCCGATCATGATGCGGTTGATTATCCCGGCCATGATTCCGGCCGTCATCCATCCCAGAGGATGCCCATGGGTTGCGGCTGCTATCTCCTCTCCCCATTCGATGGCTTTGATATTTGGGTCCGAAAACCGATGCGCAGCGATGCCGGCCGGAGCGGCCCTCATCAGCCCTCCGCAACCTTTGCTGCTGTTTCTCGGCTGGTCCGGCTTCGCGGCGAATTCGTTCCGGCACAGATCCGATATGCATGTGTTTCCGGGGCTGCGCCTGGCATACGTGGCGGGGTCTTCGAACAGCCATGAGTTATGGACGCACCCCTCGACATCGAATCCCTGGAGCTTCGCCCACATCCTGTATTTCGGATAGGCGTAGTCCGCCGGTGAAGACGCTATTCCCCTGCAGCAGAATCTCGTCTCTCCTGTGAGCAGGCCGTCAGCCGTGAGGAGCGTCATCTGGGTATCGTCCGATATCCTGTATTTTCCTCTGTATTGGACTGGCTCTTGGAGGCCGCAATCCCCGTACCATTCCCTGATCGATTGGATATCGGAGAATTCGATGGTGTATCCGAACGCGTCCCCTATGGCCCCTCCGAATAGGCATCCAAGGGAGCGTTCTTTTTTGGACAGCCCGCTCATGCGTAAAGTCATGCGGAAATAGCCTTTAACACATCCGATGCAGTATGAACACGAAGGTTGGTGTGCTGTTTTCCGTCATGTTTTCTCGGTTGTATTTCAATCTTTAACCGAAGATTCCAGGAATCCGGCGACACGCCCTTCTCCCACCTCCCATATGTAGAGGCTGGCTGCCGTGCAATAGGGGCTGAATAATTTGCGGTAAGATTCGAAATCGGCTTTGGAAACGCTCTCCAATCCGTACATTCTGCGGATCCCGCGTATGAGAGCCAAATCCCCGAAGCTGAATACATTCTTGCGGCGCAGGCAGAATATCATTGCCATCTCTGCCGTCCATGGACCTACGCCCCTGATCTTGACCAGAGCGCGGAATGCGTCATCGTCATCCATTCTTTCGATCGCGCTCTGATCCAGATCGCCATCCAGGAATCCTTTGGATATGCCGAGGATATATTCCGCTCTGCTTGTCGGAATGCCCAGGGATTTCAGTTTTCCGATGCCGCCATCCAGTACTCTTTCAGGGCTGGGAATCTCCCCATATTCCTTCTTGAATTCATCCCAAATCCGCTCGTACATCGGGATAGAGATCTGCTGCCCTATGATGCAGCGGACCAGCGAGGTATGCAGGTCTGGGTCCGCTTCGAATCCTATTTTGCCGACCTTCCTGATGAGGGATGCCATTGCGCTGTCTGACGAGCTGAGATAAGCGATCTCTTCTTCCGTGCATTCGACGTATTCCACGGCTGAAAATGTCAGTCCGAAGATAAACGGTTGCGCATTTCGATATGTTATTATTCTCAGACCATGAATTGCACTTATGGACCTGCATGAGGCGGCCAGACTTCGCCATTCGGTTAGGCAATACTCCGGCAAGAGAATCGAGGGGAATGTGCTGAAGCTTCTCCGCGAAGAGATAGATCGCATCAATTCGGAGAGCGGGCTGACATTGGAGCTCGTTCTGGATGAGCCGAAGGCTTTCGGAGGGCTGTTGCTCAAGGCCACCACACACTTCAAGAACGCCATGAATTATATCTCAATTTCAGGCCCGGAATCTGACGATCTGAATTGGAAAGCCGGCTATTACGGGGAGCAGGCGGTCCTTTACGCCCAGACGCTCGGCCTCAATACATGCTGGGCGCTTATGGCCAAGAAGACGGAGTGCGTAGCAGGCCTCAGGAATGTGATCAACATTTCCGTTGGGTACGGTATGACGCAGGGCGTCCCCCACAAAAACAAACCCGTAGAAAAGATAGCCGATCTCAGCGGCGCCCCGGAGTGGTTTGTGAACGGGGTCGAATGCGCTTTGCTCGCCCCGACAGGCTTGAACAGGCAGGATTTCACCTTTGAGCGCGACGGGAATTTGGTCAGAATCAGCGCCCCGGCCAGCACGCTCAAGCAGATAGATATGGGAATCGTGAAGTTCCATTTTGAGCTGGGAGCCGGGAAAGAGAATTTCGAATGGATTTGAGAAGCGGGCCCGATCCCTAAGGAAAGGGCCCTTTCAAAATCAGAATTTCTTCGCGATCTCTTTGGCCTTCGCCATGATGTCGGCGCTGTTCGCGGCGCATTTGGGATCGTTGGCAGTGGTCACGGTTATGGTTCCGACAGGCTCGCATTTGAAGAAGTTCTTCATCGTGCCCTCGATCTTCTCCGCCAGTTTGTCTGCGCCAGCAGAGCCGGCGGATACGACGACGGCAACCTTCTTTCCGGGCGCGATGTTGACGCTGAAGTCCGCGTTCAAGAAGCTGTAGAATCTGTCTTCCAAGAGCCTGTACTGGCCGCATGCTTCGCCGAAATAGACGGGAGTGGAGAGGATGACTCCGTCCGCGTTCCTGATGGCGTCGATGACAGGGGTGAGATCGTCTTTCGTCACGCAGGAGCCTTTGCGCTTGCATGCGTTGCATCCTTGGCATCCGCGGCGGTCCTTCATGGCGTTTATGTCGAAGACCTGGACGTCTTTTCCGTCGGCTTTGAGCTGTTCCGCCATGGCGTTCACGATGGCGTACGTGTTCCCTTTGATGGGGCTGGATATGATTGCTGCTATCGACATATAGCTCGATTGTTGTAACTTCTGTTTCTATATAACCATATCTACCATTAGCGCGTAATAATCGAATTATCCCGCCGATATGCCGCGGTTTCATGATTATCCTTTGGTTTTTTCTGTCATGCCCATGCGGTCGGCGGTTAACCGTTCATATCCGAGAAGCCATACCATAGCTGATGAGGCAGCTTCTGCTTGACGAGGAAGAGGAAGGCGCAGCTCCGGAGCCACTTGCGTCGAGGATGCGCCCGGACGATCTGTCCGGTTTCTTCGGCCAGGAGCATCTTCTCGGCGAAGGCAAACCTCTGAGGCGCATGATAGACGGCGGAGCGGTTTCATCGATGATTCTTTGGGGCCCGCCAGGGGTCGGGAAGACGACGCTGGCGCGCATGGTCGCCCGCAGCACCGACGCCCGCTTCGTAGACTTTCCCGCGGTCACATCCGGAATCGCCGAAATCCGCAAAGTGATGTCCGAAGCCGAGTCCGAAAGAAGGCGCGGCAAAAGGACGGTCCTTTTCGTGGACGAGATCCATCATTTCAACAAGACACAGCAGGATGCGTTTCTTCCGTTCGTCGAGAAAGGCAGCATAATCCTCATAGGTGCTACCACCGAGAACCCGTCCTTCGAGCTCAACGGCGCCCTTCTGTCCAGATGCAAAGTCTTCGTTCTGCGCCCGCTCTCGAAGGAGGACATGATCGCGATTCTGAAGAGGGCAGTCGAGTCTCCCAGCGGGTATGGGGATTACAAGGTGGACATCCCAGAGAAGGCGTACCGCATCATCGCGGATTTCTCCAAGGGGGATTCCAGAACCGCTCTGAACACGCTGGAGACGGTCCTGAACTACGGGGACAACGGAGACGGGACCATAACAGTCACGGACGGGATCATCCAGGATTGCACCTCCCGCAAGTCTATGCTCTACGACAAGAACGGCGAGGAGCATTTCCAGGTCATCTCCGCGTTGCATGAGGCCATGCGCAACAGCGACGTCGACGCTGCCCTGTTCTGGCTGGCCCGCATGCTGGAGGGCGGCGAGGATCCGGTCTGGATAGCCAGAAGGATCGCCCATGCCGCCGCGGAGGATGTCGGTTTGGCCGATCCGGAGTGCCTCCATGTTGCGATGGATGCGATGGAAGCCGCCAGGACAATAGGGCATCCGGAATGCGACATACATCTTGCCATGGCCGCTATGTTCGTTTGCCTCTCCCCGAAATCCAACTCCGTCCTCACGGCTTACATGGCGGCCAGAGACGACGCGAGGAAGCACGATTCCGATCCGATCCCGATGGCGATACGCGCAGGGTACACATCATTGCAGAAGGAGCTGGGATACGGCGCGGATTACCAGTATCCACATGCCGCCGAGGACAAGATCACGACCATGCAGTGCATGCCGGATTCGCTGGTCGGAAAGCATTACTACCGGCCTACTGAACAAGGCCTGGAGAAGGCTCTCAAGCGCAGGTATGAGTGGATACTCCAATGGCAGAAAGATCATGCAGGCCAGACAGAAAAAGTTCCGTACCCGGATTACCGCGCCGAGAAGAAGCGGAAAAAAGAATGATCCGAAAGAGGAGAAAGGCGGGGCGGAAACACCCCGGCCTTATCAATCGTTTATGTCGGCTTTCGGAGGGCGGAGCCCCTCGATTTTCGTCGACGTCTTCTGGGCGTAATCCCACAGCGCCGCGTGTATGGCTTCTTCCGCGAGGAGCGAGCAGTGGACTTTGACAACCGGCAATCCGTCGAGAGCCTCCATGACGGCTTTGTTGGTTATCTCCATCGCTTCCTGGACCGACTTCCCTTTCACCATCTCGGTGGCCATGCTGCTGCTGGCTACTGCCGCCCCGCAGCCGAACGTCTTGAATTTGCAGTCGCGGATGATGCCGTTCTCATCGATGTCGAGGAAGATCCTCATTATGTCCCCGCATTTCGCGTTCCCTACGGTTCCGACTCCGGAAGGGTTCTCTATCTCCCCGACGTTCCTGGGGTTGGTGAAGTGGTCTATCACTTTCTCGCTGTATTCTCCGTCGTACATTCATTCGCCTCCTTTTTTTAGGAAATCATCGTAAAGCGGTGACAGGGATCTGATCCTCTCCACCGTTTCTTTGAGGCAGTCAACCGCTTTGTCCACCTGCTCCAAGGTTATGTCTTCGGGGAAGGACGCCCGTATGGACCCGTGGGCGATATCGTGCGGCAAGCCTATGGCCAGCAGGACGTGGGAGGGATCCAGCGACCCTGAAGCGCACGCCGATCCCGTGGATACGTACACGCCCTTCATCCCCAGATTCATCAGCATCGATTCCCCTTCGACGAAGCGGAAGCTGAAATTGGCGTTGCTCGGGAGCCTGTCCGTCCTGTGCCCGTTCAGTCTGCAGTATGGGATCTCTTTCTCCACGCGCTTTATGTAATGGTCGCGGAGCGCGGAAAGACGCTTGCCAGTCTCTTCCATCTCGGCGCAGGCTATCTCTGCTGCCGCGCCCATCCCGACTATGCCGGGGACGTTGGTGGTTCCCGCCCTTCTGCCGTTCTCCTGCTCTCCGCCGTGCATGAACGGAGGCAGACGGATGCCCTTGCGGACGTACAGGAATCCCACGCCTTTGGGCCCGCCGAATTTGTGGCCGCTGGCGCTCAGCATGTCCACGTCCAGATCCTTCACGTCCAACGGTATATGGGCGAAAGCCTGGACGGCATCGGTGAAGAACAGAGCCCCGTGCTCGTGGGCGATCCTAGCGATCTCCTTGACGGGCTCGATGGTTCCGATCTCGTTGTTGGCCGTCATGACCGCTACCAATATGGTATCGGGCCTGAACAGTCCCTTCAGATCGTCCAGCATCACAGTCCCATTCCCGTCGACTTCGGCTTCCGATACTTCGAATCCCCTTTTCTTCAGGTAATTCGCCGTCTCAAGTATCGCATGGTGCTCTATCGAGGATATGATGATGTGCTTCCCTTTTTGGGACTGCATCTCGGCGCCGGAGATCAGCGCCCAATTGTCCGATTCGGTGCCTCCGGAAGTGAAGAAGATCTCGGATTGGTCGCAATTCAGACAATTGGCGATCTGCTCTCTGGCCTTCTTTACGGCGGCCCTCGGATTCCTCGACATGGAATGTATGCTCGAAGGATTCGCGTATTCGTCCATGAAATACGGCAGCATCGCATCGAACGCTTCCTTCCTCATGCGAGAGGTCGCTGCGTTGTCCAGATAGATCTGTTCCACATTGCTCATGTCAAGTGCGATGGTCAGAGGCGTATTTAGTAATTCCTACTATTTTAATAGGTTATTGCAATCCCATCGATTCCCAGATTTCCTTGGCATTTCGAATCCGAGCTTCCGGTACTCCTCAGCGGAGAATCTGTGGTAGGTCAGGGCTCCAAGCTCTTCGGAGATGCAGTAGACGTCCGTGTCCTCCTTTTCCGGGAAGACCATGACCCAATCGAATTCGATGTCCGATGATTTGCTGATTTCCGCGCCAGGAAACTCTGCCGCTATCGATCTGCGGAATTCGTCTGTCGTGGCGCAATCTTTGATGAGTTCGATGGTTCTCTTCATCGACTCTTTCGCAGGAAGTCCCAGAATCCTTCCGCTATCCTTTTCGGAGACCGTGATCCTCACCCTTCCGGGCATGAGCTCCAGGACGGTGCTGTCCAGTATGCCGCTGGATGCATCCATGAATTCGCTTTTGAGACTCTCAAAATCTCCGTCGAAAGGGTAGTATAGCCGCATGCTTCCGCGGGCATCACCGATTTTCATGCAGGCCTCTTGCACAGTCGATACGGTCCTGCCAAAAAGTTCTGCGCCATCCATAAACCTACTATACTCATAGGTAATTTAACGCTTCGCATAGGAGGGGTGTGTCAGCGCAATTTGATTCTGAAATTCAGAGGGGCTTCCCTGTCTTTCTCCGTGGCGTACCCGATTCCGATTCTGGGGCGGGACACTATCTCGAAGTCGCATGGCGAGCGCTCCAGCCACAGCCCATGCTCTTCGTCCAAGGGGTTCCCATACATCTCTTTGCAGATTCCCATGAGTTCCGACGCTTTTCCGGGGCCATCCCTGCCTTCCACGCCCCTGATCAGGACGCATTGCGGATTCCCCTCCCTTCCGGCAGTGATGTTGAGAAGCCAGTACATATGGCAGCGATAGACGTAGGCTTTGCCTCCGGCCTCATAGAGCACGGAGTTTCTCTCGGTGCGTCCGAATCTGGCGTGCGCGGCGCTGTCATCCTCTCCCGTGTACGCCTCGGTCTCTGTTATCTGAATTTCTCGTTTTTGTAGGTATATCATTCGGCCTTCTGGCCCTCTTTCGCAGTTTCGATGGCGCTTTGAGGGATGTATTGGGATGCGGGCAGCGTCTGCCTCTCGTCGGGCTTCTGGATCCTCAGTGCGCTGAGGAAGCCCCTGTTGCGCTTGGTCACCTCCAGCACCCTCCATTCGACGCCATGGCCGACGGCCATGATGTTGTCCAGCGACTGGAGCACCGTCCGCACCGGCTCCCTGACATTGTTGTCGCGGAGCGTGGCCGCT
>JAFXUX010000020.1 GCA_017524805.1 Candidatus Methanomethylophilaceae archaeon | reverse complement strand
CCCTCAGAATCGCCAACTGTCCAATGACTCATTTTCTTAATTATTGCAGAATGCTGGCTATCCTCATTGGACAGTTAGTTTCATATATGGTGGTTTCACGAAAAAACAGGTTCCGAAGCAAAGTCTAATGTCCAAGTCAAGATAATCGCCTTCGTTGACGTCCTGGCTCAGAACCCAGTTGTCCACAGGGTCGTCCCATTTGGGCCCGCTGAGAAGGACGAATGCCGCTAGCGCAACCACCGCGATGGCCGCCACTACGGCTACGATTATCAGAATAGTTTTGTTCATGAAGTCGGAATCGCTTTGTAATATTATTTTTTCTTACAATTATTGCCAATCATAGTGATGAATGAGTATCGATGTTGGGCTGCCACCGTATGATCTGCCATGAAAGGAGACGAGGAGAACGGATCGATAACGGCGTTTAACCGAATAATTGAAAGAAAAGTGGCAGACAGCGTGCTTGAGTTCCCGTACGCTTGCGCAATACAGTACAGACAGGTACGCGGGCGGACTTTACTGCCGGGTTCGGGATGGGACCGGGTGTTTCCCCGCCGCTATGGCCGTCTTGCCGAATTGCTGGATATATTTGTTATATTTAACGATTGCCATCAATAAGTCGCAAGGCCATCAGAAGCGAGGGAAAACGGGGCTGAAATGGTTTCAAAAAGGTTTTTGGGGGCCGAAGCCCCTGGGTTTCACTTTACAAGGTATAGGTTCGAGTCCGATCCGCTGAAGGTATGTCCCTTCAGGTTGGCGGCGGACGCCGAAATCTTCTTGGCTCCGTCGTAGAAGGACAGGTCGTAGAACGCGTATCCTCCCACGGTCTGGAGGCCCTTGCCGAACGACACATCCGCGAGGGAGTGGCAGTAGGCAAATGCCTTGGCGCCGATGGACTTCGCGTTCGTCAGATCGGCCGATGTCAGCGTCTCGCAGCTGAAGAGCGCCTTCTCGCCGATGTAGGCGACCGGGATCTCCCAGCCCTTGTATATCACGGAGCTGGGGATGGAGGTGACGGCCTCGTCGAATCCGATGAGAGCCACTTCGCGCGGGTCGGTCGAAGCCACCTTGTAGGTCAGCCCTCCGGAGGTGAATTCCTCGTCGATCACCAGATCGGCGGTCTCGCGGAGGATCTTGCCGGTTCCGGTGAAGAAGTGTCCGCGGAGGTTCTTGACGGTGGCGTCCATGGGCTCCCCGTTGAGGTCGAGGAACTTCAGGCCGTGGAATACGTTGTCGCCCATGTAGATCAAAGACTTGGGCATGGAAACGTTCTCCAGGGAGACGCATCCGCTGAACGCGCTGGCGCCTATCTTCTGGACGCCGTATTCGATCGTCAGGTCCTTCAGGTTCGTGCACTGGAAGAACGTGTACTGGTACAGCACGCGTATGTTGCTGGTTATGGTCAGCGACGTGAGCCCGTAGCAATAGGAGAACGCCTTCGGTCCGACGGATTCCACGGTGGACAGATCTACGCTGCTGACTCCGTTGTTCTTGTAGAATGCGTTCTTGCCTATGACTGCGCCGTGCCCGCTGAATGTTATGCTGGTCATATCCTTGCAGGCGCTGAACACGCTGTCCTCGAGGACCACATTGTCTCCGGGGATGTCCAGAGAGGTGATGCCCGTGTTGCAGAATGCGTAGGTGGCGACGGTCGTCACGCTCTTCGGGACAATCAAGGTGGTGAGGTTCGTGCAGTTTGCGAAGGCCTTCAGGCCGACGTAGTTGACGTATCCGAGGTCGGTATACTTCAGATCAAGGTTGCCGTAGAACGCCTTCGTTCCGATGGTGGCGACGAACAGGCTCTCGCCCTTGAATTCGACGTTGCCAGGAACTGTGAGGTGGGTGATCACGCCTTCGTATCCTACCAGGGACACCTTCAGCGGGTCAATGTTTATGACCTTGTATTTCAGGCCGGTGTAGGTGAATCTGTCCCCTTCCTTGAACGCATTCTTCTTGAGGACGCCGTTGGAGCCCTCGAACAGGTATCCCTTCAGGTCGGCGGCGGCGCTGACGGCGGTTCCGTCCATCTTCAGGAATGTGGTGCCCTGGAATGCGCTGGCGCCTATGGTCCTCAGGGAACTGGAGAACTGGATGCTCTTGAGGGCAGGGCATCCGAAGAACGCATAGGAATCGATCTTGGATGCGGCGCTCATCTTGACCGTCTCCAGATTGGAGCAGTTGGCGAAGGCCTTCGAGCCAATGGTCGTCGCGTCTCCGGTGTCGATGGACTTGAGGGTCGTGCATCCGTAGAACGCCTTGGCCCCTATGGAATCGACGATGATCTTCGATCCTCCGTAGCTGATCTCGTTGGGGACGACAACGTCGACGGGCTTGCCCACATAGCCGGACAGGGCAACCTTCGCGGGGTTCAGGGAAGTGACGGTGTACAGGAACCCGTGGGTCTTGAATTCGTATCCGACATACAGCTGAACCTGGCGGACCAATGTCTTGTCCCCTGCGCCCTTGTAGATGTAGCCGGGGAGCGCGTTGGTGCTGAGCTTCGTCTCTCCGTCCGCGTCGTAGAACGTAAGTCCGGAGAACGCCGCGGTGCCGATGCTGGCCACGGATGACGGGACCTTCACGTATTCCAATGCGGGGCAGTTGTAGAACGCGTAGCTGCCTATCGTCTTCAGATCGTCTCCTGAATCCACTGTCTTCAGAGCAACGCAGTTGGCGAAGGCCTTGCTGCCGATGGATGCGACATTGCCGATGGAGGCGGTGACCATGGTGGAGCAGCTGTAGAACGCCTGGCTCTCGATCGAGGTCACAGCCATGTTCACTCCCTTGCAGGATGCGGTCGCCGGGACGATGAGGTTCGTCATCTTGCCGTTGTATCCGATGACGGATGCTTCATAATTGGGGGAGACCGAGGTGACCTTATACTTCAGGTCGCCGTAGTCGAAGGTCTCGCCCGGAGCGATGCCT
Organism: Candidatus Methanomethylophilaceae archaeon; assembly: GCA_017524805.1. Taxonomy (NCBI): domain Archaea; kingdom Methanobacteriati; phylum Thermoplasmatota; class Thermoplasmata; order Methanomassiliicoccales; family Methanomethylophilaceae; species Candidatus Methanomethylophilaceae archaeon. The sequence goes on along the minus strand of JAFXUX010000020.1, from coordinate 33,427 downwards.
TCGCGGACCAGCTTTCCGTTTCCTCCGGAGTAGGTGTGGCCCTTCAAAGCCGCGGCCGTCTTCTGGAGGACGGTGGTGCCGTCGATGTCGTAGAAGGTTATTCCAGAGAAGGATCCGGATCCGATGGACGCTATGCTCGAGGGTATGGTGACTTCCTCGGCCGAGGCGCATCCGGAGAAGGAGTTCTTTGCCAGGGATGTGATGCTGAACCTTCCGTTCATGTGGTCGGCTTCCGACGCGATCTCGATGACTGCGGCGGGCTTGTCCACATTGACCGCGGCAGCCTTGTTGGGGTTGATCGAGGTGATTATGTAGGTGATGTTCTCGTAAACGAACGTTTCGCCCACTTCGTAGGGGGCCTTCCACTTGGCCGTGAGGGTCAGTGTCTCTTCGGCATATCTCCATACGCCATCGGTGACGAATCCTATCGCGCTGGTCGGGAAGGATCCGTCCGGGTTGATGACGAGGATGTCGCCGGAATAGTATCCGACCAGGCGGAGATAATCCGAGGCCGCCGGCTTGGTTATGGATGCCGCTTTGGCCCCATACTTGGCGGCGGCTGCTCCGCTCGAATCGCCGTCGCCCTTGTCCATGATGATGGAGGTGGTCGGAGAGTCCCACTGGGCGTACAGATCGACCGTATCCCTGTCGGTTTTCGTGAGGTTCTTGACGGCAGCCTTGTCGGCATAGCTGGTTCCGGTTCCGTCGGCCTTGGTGTTCCAGGACAGGAACTTGTAGGGCGCGTTGGTGAATGTGTTGGCCTTCAGGGTCGCGCTCTTGCCGTACGTCATGCTCTGGGTCGCAGTGCTCTCGGGCGTGTTTCCTGTGTTGTCGTGGAACTTCACCGTGTAGGTTATGGGAGCCCACTGGGCGTACAGGATGACGTCGTCGAGGTTGTAGACGGATTCCTTGTCCTGATAGGATGTTCCCGATCCGTCCTTGGCGGTGTTCCAGGATGCGAATCTGTATCCCGTCTTGGTGAATTCGTTGGATTTGAGGGGCACGGTCAGCTCATAAGCCACGGACTGCGGGCTCATGGCTCCCGAGCCGCCGTTGGCGCTGAATGTGACGGTGTATGTGCCGACCTCCCATTTCGCGGTGACGGTCACGTCTTCGGCAGGCATGACGGCAGGCACCTGGGGAACCCATCCGGCGAACGTGTATCTCGGCAGGACGGGGTCAGCGGGCGCGGTTATGGCGGTGCCGTAATCCTGGGTGATGTCAGGGATGACGCTCGATCCGGTGTTGGCGAAGTGGATGGTGTATTGGTTGATCTTCCACACGGCGTACAGGGTCAGAATCTGATCTTTCTCAGCGATGTTGCTGACCAGCTGGTGGTTCTCGTACACGACGGCTCCTCCGGCGGAGGTAGCCCATCCCATGAACGAGTAGCCGGTCCTCGAGAAGTCTGCCCATTGGATGTACTCCGAGGTGTCGATGTAGATCGTCTGGATGCTCATGGATCCGGTCGCGTCGATGGCATTGGGGTCGAAGCTCAGCGAGTAAGTTCCGGGGGCCCAGTGGGCGACCAAGGCGGCGGTCTTCGAAGCGTCGGAAGACAGGTTCATCACGTAAAGGGGGCTTCCCGAGGTGCTGTTCTTCTCGGGCGAGGTCGATGACATCCAGCGGTATGTTCCATTCTTGGAGTCGGAGCAGGCCGCCCATGACAGGGCATCGCAGGTGACGGTCCATCCGAGGAAGACGTACCCTTCCTTGGAGGGTTCGGAGATGGCGTATTTGCTGTCGTACGTGAATGTCTTGTCGGAATAGCTGCCGGTTCCTCCGTCGAGGTCGAAGGTGACCTTGTATCTGATCGGGGTCCACTGCGGCACCGCATGTACGGTTCCTCCGACGGCGGATGAAAGGGAAGCGACCCAGGTGTCACCCTTGGATGCCTTGAACGCAGTCCCTTCGACTATCTTCTTGGTGACGCTGCCTTCAGTTCCGTAAACGGCTGTGCTGTAGTTCACATCTCCTGTGAGGAGCCATCCGGATAATGTGTATCCTGCCTTGGAAGGCTGCCCGAGGTCAAGCGCATCGTTGCCTGAGAGCTCATAGGAGCGGCCGTCATCGTCGTTCACGACGGTATACTTCGGAACCCATTTGGCGTAGAGGTCGTAGGCCGGGATGTCTCCCTTCCAGGTGTATCCGTCGAAAAGGGGATTGACGGAGCTGTCGATGTTTGTCCATCCGCCCTTGTTGATGAGCATTCCAGAGGGGTTGCCCTGGGCATCTACGGCATCGTAGTAACCGTCGAACCTCGCCATCTCGCTGGAAGGTGCTTGGATGTTCGGGAAATCCATGCCGTAGGTCGCGGTGTACTCCGCGTCCGGGACGACGCCCATGTTGTGCAGGATTACCTTGGTGGTGTGCGCAGTCCACTTGGCTTCCAAGGTGACGGCGGAGTTCTCGTTCGTCCACAATCCGTTTCTGTCGGTGTATCCCGATACGTTGCGGACGAACGCGCCCTTGGCGGTGATGACTGTCGTTCCGTTGCTGTTGTTGTAGCCGCCGAAATCATATCCGGTCTTCTCCGGGGCCTTGAAGGAAGCGGGCACGGATCCGCCTATCGCCACGTTGAAGCTGGTGAATGAGCCGGTTCCGCCGTTGAGGTTCAAAGTAACCAAGGTGTTGGCCGCGGGCTGGGCCATGACCGCATAGGTCTGGCATCCGGCTATGGGGGTCAGTTTGTTGCCGCTGACGGAGAACCCGGGGGCGTAGTAGAGTTCGAGCCCGTCTTCGAACGATACGGCCGCGGTCTTGCCGAGAGGTACCGTGGCGTATCCTGTGTAGGAAGTGCCGTCCACGGTGAGTGTCACGCCGCTGCCTAGCTCGACCATGGCGCCGTTCCAGCGGCCATAGAGGGTCTTGAGATAGCTGGATCCCATGACGCTGGATACGCTGGCATCAGGGGATACGAACACGCCTCCGGGCAGGAACCATCCGGCGAAGCTCTTGTCGGGAAGGTATGTGATCCCTGCATCGCCTATGGTGTCCTTGACAACCTTTCTGGTGTAGAGTCCGGAGCCGTCGTTGAATTCGAATTGAACCGTGCGCAGATCGGTATCCTGCACCCACTTCCACTTGTCGCTGTCGAAATGGTATACTTTTCCATCCGTATCGGAAATGTACCGCACATCGATTTCGAGGCCGGCGCTGTTTATCTTCGAAATCATGGGGGTTTTTCCCACCAGATACAAGATGCCGTCGCCGTTGTGGATGTGGTCGTTATAAGTTTGGATGATCCCGTCCTCAACGAAGTCGGAGCCGACTGTGATGATCACGGAGTTGGCTTCGTTGCCCACGCACAACCCTTCTGGGACGTTGCTGTCAGAGATTATGACGGTGTTCAACGGGCGCATGTTGCATTCCCAGGTCTCTATTGAATCGGGAATCTTCACGTAACCGGGGGTATCGATGGAATAGCTCATGATGCTCTCCATACCCTCCGGGAGGATGAACGAGGTAGCCAGCACTCCGTAGAATGCGTCGTATCCCACGGATGTCAGGAGGTATTTGCCATTGGACGGGTCGTTTACGAACTCCACCTGGCGTATCAGCTTCTTGACGCTGAATGCGTTATAATTCTCGCGGTCCACGACGTAGAAGAGTTCCCCTCCATCCTCGCCGAGGACGGTATTGTCCGGGGACACGGCCCAGACCTTCAGATATCCGTCCACCAGATCCCACTCGTGGTTGGCGAGCTCCCATCCGTTAGTATTGCCGTGGAAATGGTATCCGAATTCAAGGTTCGGTCCCACCTGCGTTCCGTCTCTGAACGCATCAGCTTCGAGGAAAGTCTCTATGGGAATCGATGTCCGGACCTTCAGCGCGCCATCTATGCCTGAGGCTCCCCACAGGGAATAATATCCGAAATTCGTCGTCTCGTCGCAGCGGAGATCTATGAATGTCAATGCGTCGCATCCGGAGAAAGCTCCTTCCCCTATCGATTTGACGTTCTCGGGAATCACTATCTGCTCCAGGCTGTCGCAATCCGAAAAACAATGGTCTGCTATGGTCGTCACGTTGCTGGGGATGACAACGGATGTCAATTGATTGCAGCCGGAGAAGAGATAATTCGGCATTGTAGTGAAACCGTCGCTTTCCGGAAGTCTTATGGAAACGAGCGCCGAGTTGCTGAACGCCCAATCGGCGATGCTGGTCACGGAGTCGGGAAGATAAAGGTGATACAGCGATCTGCAATTGTCGAAGGCATCGAAGCCGATCGTCGTCACAGAATCGGGGATCTCGACATATCTGAGATTATTGCAGCTGTAAAATCCGTTGGAGAGACCTATGATCTCTATCCCGTATGATAATTTCGCGGATATCAGATACTTCTCCCCACTGAAATCTACTGCCTTAACCTGGTATGTGACTCCATCATGTTCAATCTGGGCGGGTACGGTTATATCGGCTATTTTGTCGGCTATGCCGTCCGCCGCAACCCAATCCACTCCATCTGGTTGGTAATAGTGTATTATCTCGTCGTCATCCCAAAAGGATAAGGCGTCCGAGTCATTGGATGCCACTGTGAATATCGCGAACAGTGACAGAATGGCAATGAACACGGCAAGGATGTGAATGGGGCGGAACGCCTCCGCGTGTCCTGCCGGTGATGCGCACATTTGTTTTGTCATCAAACAATCTCCTGTACACTATGCAGTCTACAAAGTAAAAATGGAAACTGAAGTCATAACTGTTTGTACTCAGATTCCTAAAGTTTATCAATCAACTTTAGACCCACAATTCATCCTTACGATATGCGGCATATTCGCGGTGAGGGATGAGTTTCGGGCATGCGCTCGAGGTCTCTCGATTTCTCTGTAGAATCTGATCTGTCGGGGCGATCAATTTTCTTTCAGATTCAAGTGCCGTATCAAATTGTTCTGCCAGTTCGAAGGATCCAATTCGATTCGGATAATAATCCATTCAGACATCATCTGAATGCGACTCCGAGTATGAACGCAATGAGAGCGGCGAACATGGCGATTTTCGCTGTCTTCTGGGCTTTGTGCGGGTCTGAGAACACGGAATAGGCGCAGAATATGAACAGGGCGTCAGCTACTACCACCAGATAGTACATCGGTCCGTACGTGTGCTGGATCATGGGTACGATGCTCAGCATCGGGCCTGCGATGAAGAACACGCATGCAACTGCTGCCGCACCCTTCTTCCCTATTTTCATGGGCAGAGTGACTCTCCCCTCATCCCCTTCCATGTCTTCGATGTCTTTGGCGATCTCTCTTCCGACGGAAACGAGAGCGGCCATGACCGCGATTATGACGTTGCCTTCGGCGTTGGATACGGCCGCCCCGCCCATCAGGAATGTCATCCCGGTGAGCGCCGCTATGGTCAGATTCCCTACGAATCCCCTTTGCTTCAGGAACAGCTCGTAAGCTACCATCAGCGCCACGGCAACCGTTACGATGAGGATGCAGACCGGGTCCATGGTGAGGAGGGAAGCGGCGGCCGAACCGGCGAGCATGATTATGCCGGCGTTCCTCGCTTCTTTGGCGGTCATGCGGCCGGAAGGGACTGGGCGCTCAGGATGGGCGGTCTTGTCGATCTCGGCGTCTATGCTGTCGTTGAGGGCGTTTCCCCCGCACACGAACATGAACACTATCAGAGCGGATATCAGGAGGTTGATCCAATGGTCGGCGATCCCGGTCCCCGAAGCCATGAAGGATGCCACGGTTACGCCGATGATCCCCATTATGGCGTTCCCGATCCTGAACAACTGCAGATACTTGTTCATGGCACGGCATGACCTGTTTCATTTATATAATAGTTTCAAACGCCGGTTTTGCGGGATCAGATGGATGATATTGTCTGATTCTCTGTGTCCGAATCTCTCTGAAATCTATAAATCCCATATCCTCGACTGTTTTTCCGAAAGCAGTCCGAAGTTTCCCATCTTCTGAGGGGATTCCTACGACCTTCCGATGGGGTTCGGCCCAGGCGGAGTCAATTGTTTCCACATCAACGTTTATCATTGAGTAGTCTTTACTCACATCGTACTGGCAGGTTGGAGGATGCAGACTCAGGATTACGTGGCGCTCATTCTGGTGTATCTGATCATCGGCGTGTCGTTGGCTGTTTCGGCTTATCTGGAGAAGAAGAATTCCAGGATAGACACCCGCAAAGTGGTCCACATCGGAGTCGGAACTTTCGTTTTCGTCTGGTGGATGTTCACCGAGAACTGGGTTATGCTGATCTTTTTCACCATTCCCTTCGCAATAATACTATTCTTCGCGATGATCAAGGGCAACAAGATATCCGAGTCCAAGCTTGGGGAGATATCCAACAACGGGCACAAGACCGGGCTGTTCTTCTATGCCATCACGATCACCGTATTGGTATTGCTCTGCTCCGACCACTGGACAGCCGCTTCCATAGGCGTCATAGCGATGACTTTTGGCGACGGCTTCGGCAGCGTCATCGGCAAAAAGTTCGGCAAGCACAAGATCATCAACGGCAAGTCCGCGGAGGGAACTTTCGGCGTGTTCGCTTTCACGGCCGTCATATCCTTGATTCTCATAGCTTTCTACGGTTTCCTGGCTTCGTCAGGGTGGTATCCGGCCGGAGTCTATTCCGGCATTGTGCCGCCATATGTGGCATGCGCGGTCGCAGGTGCGTTGGCCGCGGCCATAGAGGCCGTATGCAACGGGGCATACGACAATCTGGCCGTCCCGCTTACCGTGGCGCTCGCGATGGCTCTCCTGGGGCTTTGACATGACCTGGTATGTCGTGGATGGGATGGACGGATGCGGGAAGACGACCTGTGCCGATTTCCTCAGAGATAAATTGGAGTCCGAAGGCCGCAGGGTTTTCATGGTGTCGCATCCCGACACATCCTGCCTGGCCGGGAAGCTGGAATACGGCTATCTACATAAAGAGGGGAAACTGGCCAAGATCCTTTCCACGGTGTTTTTCATCCTTGACGCGGTAAACTCCATATTCCGCATGAGAATCCACTCCAAAAGGTATGACGATTTCATCTTCGTCAGGTATCTGATGTCGGTCGCCTATCTTCCGGACGGGATTTACAAGAAAGCGTACGGCCCCATAACGAAGCTGTTTCCGATGCCGGACGAGTTCATCCTGGTGGACGTGGACGCGGAGACCTCGATGAAGCGCATCATGGGGCGCGGGGAGGATCTGGAAGCCTTCGAGAATTTGGAGGATCTCACACACATCCGCGAGAAAATGCTGTCCCTCTCGGACGGATGGCATGTGATCGACAATACCCTGAGTTTGGAGACGGTAAGGTCATCGATCTCTGAAATCGCCGATTCTACGCTTTCGAAGGGATGAATCGCTTATAGGTGCAAGCTGAGGATATTCTTCAGGCATATCCCGCGGCTATGCATGCGCCGGCTCCGAAGGCGGCTCCCATGAGCGCCGTGACGCAGTTGTTCGCGTATTTAGAGATTATACCGCGATCTTCCAGCGTGGCACCCAGAACGCTGTCCATGAAGTTCCCGAATACCCCTGCGACGAATGGGATGATGAGTACCCAGTCGAGAGTGTGGGCCATTATGAGCCATCCCAGAACAGCTATGGCCAGAGATGCGGCTGTGGATACGGCAGTTCCCAGCAGCGATATGCCCCCGTTGGTTCCCGGCGATACCTTCTTGAAATTGGTGATCAGGAAGACTTCCCTGTCGCGGATGCCTATCTCCGATGCTATCGTGTCGGCCCCGGCGACAGTCATGGTGGATATGAACGCCACGAAGAAAAGCGTCGGCTCCATCGGCCAGATGGCGTTGATCAGGACTATCGCGCACGGCGGGATGCCTACCCCGGCTACGTTCTTCCATGTCCGCTCGCCTTTCTTTCCCTCTTGGAGGCCACGTTTCTTCTTATCGGAAAGCCCGTTCCATGTCGCTGCGAATCCGGTGACGGTGAATATCGTCATCAGGATGAACGCTTCCAGAGAACCGAATATTCCTGTGAACGATCCGACCAGTAACGAGGCTGCCGCCCCATCTTTGGTCAGGCAGCCGGTTTTGAGCGCTGCGAGGGACAGCAGGGTTGAGAGAGCCACCGCCAATGTCGCTAACGATATGGCATCCATGGCTGTCCATTGGAATCTGCTTTATAATATCATGCCAAAAATCAGAGCGATTCTAGCAGCTCGGTGGCGTATTTGATGCACAGAGCGCGGTCTTTCAGAGGGAAAAACATGATTTTCCCGGAGGGATAGAGGGTGACCTCCATCCCGTTCCAGGTGAATGTCAGCTCCAGCTCGCCAACTTTGGATATCGGGCATCCCCGGGCGGAGATGGATTCGGCGGCCTTCGCCATGTCTATGTCCATGGGTTCGGCGGAAATGGCCATGAATGAATCACCTCCGCAGAGGCGGGACGTCGTGAATCTCATCTGAGGCTCTCCAAAAGCGTGCGGGCGTTTTTATGGAAGGTTTCGAGGTCGGAATCGTTGACCAGCATATGCTCGGACAGAGCTATCACCTCGGCGATGCCCCATCCGATCTCTAAGTTATCGCGTGCGTCGAATTCCTTTTCATCGCGGGGAGCATCTTCCCTGTTTCTGTTCACCAGCCTTCTGAAGCGCTCGCTTCTGGGGGCATGTATGGCGACTATGAGCACGTCATCCGAGACGCGGCGGAACGAGCGGACCTCGTCCATGCTCCTGCATCCGTCGACGAAGAACAGATCGCCTGACATGCGTTTGACCGACCTCTCGGCCCAAACGTCCTTGCCATACCTTTCCCTCTCTCTCGCGGCGAATTCTCCGACGGAAAGCCCCTCGGACTCCGCGCGGGATTCCGCGTAGGATTCTCTGACGACGTCGCCCATCCTGACGAAATCGAATCCCATCGAGCGCGCTACCTTCAGCAGCTCCTCTTTCCCGGAGCCGGGCATCCCTGCGACGACTATGATTCTCATCTGATCACAGCAGGTTGTCGGATATGTTCGTCAATATCCTGTCGCAGTAGCAGCATCTTAGCTGGATGGGGTGCCTGCTGACGACCGTGAACTCCGGCGATACGGGCTCTCCCTTGTTGGTGATGCAATTGGGGTTGCTGCATTTGGCCAGGCCGCTGACGTGGTCGTCCAGATGGACGGTGAACTTTTCCGCGACGTAATAGTCTCTGATGATGGAGATGGTCGCATCAGGGGCGATGAGAGCGATCTTATCTACGGTAGCCGAATCCAGCTCTCTGTCCTCTATCTTGATAAGGTCCTTCCACTTGGTCTCTTTCGTGGAGGGGACATGGATCCCTATGCTGATGCATGAATCGATGTTGTTCTCGCTCACGCCGAGTATTTTCATCACGTTGAGCGCTTGGCCGCAGGCGATGTGGTCTATGACGGTGCCGTTCCTGATGGGCGCAAGTTTGATCTCTTTCACAGTAGGATTCGTCTGCATCACATCTCACCTCCCAAAATGGCGCTGAGAAGGGCCATTCTCACGGGGACCCCGTTGAATGCCTGCTTGAAATATCTTGCATGCTGTGTTTCATCCACTTCCGGCGCTATCTCTCCGACCCTGGGAAGCGGGTGCATGACGATCATGTCGTTCTTTGCTTCCCTGAGGATCGCGTTGTCGATCCTGTAGGTGCCGGCAACTTTGCTGTATTCCGACGGGTCGGGGAACCTTTCCCTCTGTATCCTCGTCACATAAAGGACGTCTGCCTGGTCTATGACGTCTTCCAGCACGGCGGTCTTGCGGGGATGGCAGCCTTTCTCTTCAAGATGGGCGACTATGTCGTCGGGCATCTGGAGGCTTTCCGGCGCTACCAAGGTGATTTTGGCGCCGAACATGGTGAGAGCGTCGGCCAGGGAATGGACGGTCCTGCCGTATTTCAGGTCGCCCACCAGAACTATGTTGAGGCCGTCGAGGGTGCCTTTCGCCTCCCTCATCGTGAAAAGGTCCAGAAGAGTCTGGGTCGGGTGGGATCCGGCCCCGTCCCCTGCGTTGATGACTGGGTTTATCGAGAATTTGGCCGCCAATCTCGCGGCTCCCTCGTACGGATGCCTCAGGACGATGAGGTCGCAATAGGCATCCACCATTTTTATGGTGTCCGCAAGGGTTTCTCCCTTGGATATCGAGGTCATGGACATCTCGGACACGTCTATGACGTCGCATCCAAGCCTGTACGCTGCACTCTCGAACGAGAGTTTGGTGCGGGTGGAAGGCTCGAAGAAAAGGTTGCCGAGGATCTTGCCGTCTAGGATGCGTCTTGTCTTGTCGCCGAGCGCATACGGAACCATCTTCTGGGAAAGGTCCAGAATGCCTTCGATCTGGTCCTTGCTGAAGTCCCTGATTGACACAACGTCTTTGTCGTAGAGGTCCATGGGCTTCCCTATCGCCATGGCCGTTATTAACTGTATTCTTCCGGGTTTCCGCAACCATTAATATCTTTACGGGCGTCGGCAGAAGCATGTTGGACATCGTCTCCCGGTCCCAGAGAGGCAGAGTTTGCGAATATTCCAGGGGAGACTGCCGTATCACGTCTCCTTGCGCCATAAAATACGTTCCAGGGGAATCCGTTTGGATCGAGGCGGGCGGATGCGGCAGGACGCTTCATTTCATGGGCTCCGATATCCACTTGGAAGGCGGACTTCTGACCACTGCGTCATCGGGGATGGGCGGCATTTCGCCCTCCAAGGACGGGATACAGGTCGTCAGGCTGCCGATCCCCGAAGATTTCGTTCCGGACGAGGATGCGGAAGCGGTCGTGGTCCCGAACGCGTATGAGCTGAGGCACGACCCCCGCCGCGCCGTCGATGCCGTCATCAGGCTGAGGGAGGCATGCGGCTTCGGCAGAATCCTGTGCATGCTGGGCATCGCGGAGCCGTCGACCGCCTCCATTCTCGCGTATATGGGAGTGGACATGTTCGACGCATCGCTGCCGGAGGCGATGGGGCTGAGCGGCATCAGGCAGATCCCGGAGGCCGACATGGTAACCGGCAAGGACGAATCCGAGGCGAACGTCCGTGAGCTGGATGCCGAGCTTGAGAAGGTGAGGGCGTTCATCGGATGCGACAGGCTAAGGGAGCTCGTCGACCAGAGGTCATTCTCATCCCCTTCTTCCGTCGCTCTCCTGAGGATATACGACAGGGTTGGATACGCCTACGCCGAGGAGGTCTGTTCCACCGTCGGATGCAGATTCTGCTGCAATTCTACCCAAGCCCTGAGAAGGCCCGACATCAGGAGGTACAGGGACAGGATGAAATCCTACAGGAAGCCGGCCAACAAGAGGATACTGCTTCTGCTGCCGTGCTCGGCGAAGAAACCCTATCATATCTCCAAATCACACAAGGCATTCTCGTCGGCGATACACACCGCTCCCCACGACACCCTCGTCCACGAGGTCATAGTCACGTCACCGTTGGGGGCCGTCCCGCGCGAATTGGATGCCATATACCCTGCCAACGCTTATGACATTCCTGTAACTGGAGAATGGAAATGCGAGGAGAAGGCGATGATAAGGGAGATGATCGGCGACATCATCGCCCAGGGATATGACAAGATAATATGCCATTTGGGGGAGGACAGCGAGCTGGTCGAGGGTCTGGCTGATATGGAATTCACTGTCGTCGGCGATCCCACTTCTCCGGCGTCGCTGGAGAATCTGGACAAAGCGCTCAGAGCCGCCGCGGAAGGCATGGAACCCGTCGATTATCTCGACGATCGCAACAACCAGCTCAGATCCGTTCTGGAATTCCAATTCGGAAAGGAGGCGGCAGACCTTCTGATGGACGGAAACTCCTATGCAATCGGCAAATTCCCTTATTGGAAGCTGTTCCGCGAGAACCCAGAGAAGCGTTCCGAGAAGGTGCAGCTGGGGATGATGACCCCGGAAAGAGGCATGCTCTCCCTTACGCTGGACGGGGCGAAGATCCTTGCGGAGAAAGGGTTCAACACTGTCGAGATCATGGATTTCGAGATGAAGGGCAGCCTGTTTGCCGTAGGAGTCTTATCGGCGGATCCGAGGATTCGCATAGGGGATGAGGCCATAGCGGTCTGCGGGGGCGAAGTCCGTGGAGTCGGCGTGGCGATGATGTGCGGCAGAGAGATGGCGGACCTGAAGAGAGGCATCGCCGTCAAAATGCGCCACAGATCGAAGTGAAGTTCGCATCTCGCATCAGGGGGCGGGGACCATTCCCTTCCGGCTCCCCTGATTTCGTCACGAGTACCTTTCGGGCTCCGATTTGACGAGTACCACTTCGTATGGTGCTCCCAACAGCCCCGGAAAGCTCTTCTTCGAGGGGATAATCGAGGGAATCGAGAGGATCCGTCGTCGTACTGGAAACGGAGGCGATTGGCCCTCGACCCCGAGATATCATTCGCGATATTGTGGCTGGACGGATGCCGGCAGAGCCGCAAAAGGTTCTGAGACGTCTCAATACGGCAGTCATCCGTGTTGCTGAGGGGCTTCCGCACTTTCGGGCACCCCCTAGTCTTTTTTAAATACCGTTCTTTTGATGATTGTTCTGAGGGCATGTGAGTGCATCCAACGCTGTGCTCTCTGGCGGCAGCACGCAATCCCTTCAATCCCTATCCCCGCTGCCGTCGATCCCTTCTTTTCTGTATCTGATGGCGAGACGTCTGAGGGCATATCCTGCGGCGAATCCTATCGCGATCCCGGCGATGGCCAGCAAAATATCGTCGGCGTCAGATACCATTGCGCAGGCGCTTATGAGGACGGTGGCCATGGAACCCACCGTGAGGCCCATGATGGCCCCGAAAGATGTCGTCCTGTGCCTGTCCAAGCATATTCTTATCGCTTTTGTGAGAAGAATGGCTGTCACCAAGGCTCCTGCGATCATCGGTGCCAGATAGACGAGGTTAAGCCCGGAGACGGCCGCAAGGAATGCGTCGTAAAGCCCCAAGGCGACCAGCACGGTGGATCCGCTCACACCCGGCAACACCGTGGCGACAGCGTATATGGCTCCGATCAGAAGCATGGCCATCATCGAAGGCTCAGTGCTTCCCGTGCCTCTTATCGGCAGGAGCGCAAGTATGGCGGCGAATCCTATGGCGAACGCGATCCACCATGTTTTCCCCGCAGGTTCGGACCTGCCTTCCATAGCTTTGACGTCGGGGATCTGGCATAGGATGAGGATGCCGAAGAAGAACATCGCCGGCATCTCCCACTTGAGGATCACGTAGTCCAGGAAAACGGAGCATGCGAACAGCCCGACCATGATTCCCACGGCGACGACGGCCATGAAACGGATGTCAGCGATGAGGCGCCTGATGCTGGATACGGCCAGGATCACCCTTTCATAGAGGCCGAATATGACCAGCATCGTGGATCCGCTGGCTCCGGGGAGGGCGGATACGATACCCACCAGGGCTCCCACCGCGGCCGTCGTCCAATCCTTCATGGGATGCGGTATCCCGAATCCGCTTTAATAGTATGGGAGGGAAGCCTTGGCGATAGGAAATACTATACCAGCCGGAATCCATCAGGCAGCGAAATGGCAGACATAATGATCCGCAAGAGGAAGAGGATGAGGTCCAAGGAGGTCAAAGCCCTGTCCTCCGAGCTGGAAGGGATTCTGGGCGTCCCGGTGTTCTCCGAGGACGATCCGGTCGATATGGCCGAGAGCTCGGATTTCAGCGTGATATTCGTGGGCGGGGACATATACGGGATCGTGAAGGACGGGAAGCCTTTTCTGACTCTGAGGGGGATAATGAAATACAGGCCCGCAGCCAGATACGTCACTGTGGACATGGGCGCCGTGCCGTTCGTCGCCAATGGGGCGGATGTCATGGGCCCCGGGATACTGGAGGCGGACCCGTCCATAGCCGAGGGCGATCTGGTTTGGGTGAGGGACGTCAAGAACAATGCGCCCCTGGCGGTCGGGATCGCATTGCGCTCGGCCGAGGAGATGGGAGCGAAAGCCCCCGGAAAAGCCATCAAAACCATACATTTCGTCGGCGACAAGCTTTGGAAAGTCGGCGAATGAATGCCGGGGGAATTCCCGGCATCATCCTTTTATCACTCCGAACGGGGTGAGCTTGCATACTTTGGCGGTGAGCCCTGCGGAGCATACGACTTCGATGACTTCGTCCACGTCCTTGTACGCTTCTGGGGCCTCTTCCAGGACGCCTTCGTCGGAGCCATGCCTCAGGTAGATGCCCGCGTCGTCCATCTCTTTCCTGACGCCTTCCACCGTGAGGCTTCCGATCGCTTTCTTCCTGGACATCAGCCTGCCCGCTCCGTGGCAGGTGGATCCGAAGGTCTCCTCCATCGCGCCTTTCCTGCCGGCCAGAACGTAGGTTCCCACGCTCATGTCGCCGGGTATGATGACCGGCTGGCCGTAGTCCCTGTACCTCATCGTTATCTCGCTTCTCCCGGGCGCGAAGGCGCGGGTGGCCCCTTTCCTGTGCACAAGGACATCCTCGTGGTGGCGGTCGATGTCGTGCCTCTCTTTTTTGGCGATGTTGTGCGCCACGTCGTAGACGACTTCCATGCCCATGGATTCGGCGGAATCCCCGAGGATCCTCTCGAAGGACTCCCTCGCCCAATGGGTGATCATCTGCCTGTTCGCCCAGGCGTAGTTCGCTCCGCAGCACATCGCTTTGTAATACTCGTCGCCAAGCTTGGAATCCAGCGGCGCGCAGGCGAGCTGCCTGTCAGGGAGCTTCACGGAATTCTGCTTGACGTAGCGCTCCATCTGCTGGAGGTAATCCGTGGCTATCTGGTGCCCGCATCCCCTGGACCCGCAGTGGACGGTGATGGTGACCGTCCCCTCTTTGAGTCCGAAGGCTTTGGCGGTTCTCCCGTCGAACACCCTGTCCACGACGTCCAGCTCCAGGAAATGGTTGCCGGATCCGAGGGACCCGAGCTGGGGGAGACCCCTTCTCAGGGCTTTGTCGCTCACCAGGGAGCTGTCGGCATCAGCCATGCGGCCGCCTTCCTCGGTGACTTCCAGGTCCTTTTCCCATCCGTACCCGTTTTCTACCGCCCACTCGGAGCCGTTTGTCAGGATTTCCGCCAGCTCCTTGTATCCCACATGGGTGAGGCCTTTGGAACCGAGCCCGGAGGGGACGTTCCTGTACAGCTCGTCCACGAGAGCGTTCTTCTTGTCGCCGATGTCGTCGATGGTGAGATCGGTTTTAATCAGGCGGACGCCGCAGTTTATGTCGAACCCTATCCCGCCGGGCGAGATGGATCCGCTTTCCGCATCCACGGCGGCGACCCCGCCGATCGGGAACCCGTATCCCCAGTGGATGTCGGGCATCGCCATGCTGCTGCCGACTATGCCGGGTATGCATGCGACATTCGCAGCCTGTTGCGGGGCGTTGTCGGAGCGAACCTGCTCGATCATGCCCTCGCTGGCGAAAATCACGGCGTTGGTCCTCATCCCAGCCGATTCGTCTTTCGGAATCTCCCATCTGTTTCCGTCGATCTTTCTGAGTCTGCCTTCCCAAGCCATGCTATCACCGCTGATGCTTCGATCGGTATATCCATAAAATATCGGGTACTCAGAAGGGCCGGGACCGAGATTTGAACCCGAGTCAGGGGATCCACAGTCCCCTAGTCTAACCAAGCTAGCCTATCCCGGCCATGCTGCGAAATCCGCTATCAGGTTCCCTTACATAAACCTTTGTCCTTTCTGCTGGGCAGTCCGGCGCCGATCGGTAGCGGCCCTGTTTTTCGGCGGCCGCGGACAGAGGGCCATCCAAAGGCTTCCTCAGCCATTCCCAGCCGTTTCGGTATAGGGTTCGCCTGTCCAAATTCAGTACGAAAGCATCAGCAGATTGGGTATTGATTGTTAAATACAGATAATAAAATAACCGCGTATGGAAGATGAACTCAGAGCGCCATCGGCAGATGAGGAGAACTCTCCCAGCGAGGAAAAGGATGCGGCTCCTCCCAAGAAAGCCGCCAAGAAGTCCGTTAAGAAAGCCGCCAGGAAAGTCCGGCCGAAAAAAGTGTCTGAGGACAAGATTCTGTGCGATGAATTGCTTTGCTCTTCTTCTCCCGAGGACCACTCCAAAGCGTATGAGATAGCTTCCAAACATTTGGGCACCCAATGGGGCAAATACTATGCTTTCCGCATGGAATACCTCGGCATTGGGACGGAGCGCAACACCAAGAAAGCCATGAAAACCCTGCACACAGGCACGCCGCTCCTCAGAAGGCAGGGGAGGTCTCCGATCCTGTTTTCCATAAATCCGGCCATCTTCGATTACAGCAAGATCGTCATCTGCGGTTCGCCCGAGGAATTGCGCGTCCTGTACTGCGTGTGCTTCGAATATTCTGTCCGCCCGGATTACTACAAAACCGATCCCGGCGCCAAGGTCTTGGATATCATGGGGGAGGAATGCCCCAACAACAAGGAGTCCAAATGCTACATAATGTTCGATTCAGCCAAAAGGAAGTATACCAAATCCACCAAATGCTTCTATTACCACCCGTCAACGGAGGATTACATCCCCGACGAGAGCTCGCTGCTCTTATTGGATAGCAGGCTTGCGACCAAGGACCCCACGGTCCGCGCCGAGGGGAAGATCAAAGAGAATCTGGAGAAGATTCTGGCCGCCAAGGGATGCTCCGGAAGGAAATGCGAGGTGGTCGTCCTGAACCCGGAGATACATTCCAGGCAGATGCAGGTATCGGATTTCGACGGGCCGGTCTTCCTGGATCAGCGCCCGTTCAACGAGGCCGGCCTCTACGTGTCGACGCATAGGAAAAGGGTGGACGCCGTAGGTTCCTTGGAACTTATAGACATCATGTACCGTCTCGGCCGCGCCTTATACCAGAAGTTGAGAGCTTTAGGCGGAAGGGCGATCATGTGCTCCTTCCCGCATATGGGGGACAATTTCAGATGGCTTTGCAGATACGACGGCCTGGATTACTCGGATGTTACTTTCGTCGTCGCCGAATCGTCCGCCATGCTCCCGAAGCTTCTGGGGGTCAAGGGCACCGTGATATCTCTCAAGGATTCCAGATGTCTCCGCATGTACAACTCGATGCTGGCCGAGCCGGACGATTCCTTATTGGTAGTCCCGTTCAGGCCGCTTTACCCTGCGGCCGCCTATTTCTACGATTACCAGACGAACCTGGCCACCGGAATATCCAAGCGCCTCCATGAGCCCGGTCTGATAGGATTCGAAACCGAAAACGGGGAATTGCCCAAGAGAAGCCGGTTCAGGAATTGCCACAAGATCCTTCTCAATCCGTACGGGAATTCGGTCATGCACAGGTCCGCCGTAGAGAGGGACAGGGACGACAGGATCATGAGGGCTCTGGCGCGTTTGCTGCTTAAAGAAGGGTTCGAAGTTTATACCAACGCGCCGTTCCCCGATCAGAAGCTTCTCCTCCACACCAAGAGGTATTCGGCCTCCGTGGAGCAGATGGTCCATGGGATTTTCGAGTTCGATCTGGTGGTCACCGTCTTCACCGGATTCATGGAGGCTCTCATCCCGACAGGGTGCAACTTGGTTGTCCTCGGCTATTCCAACGGCGACACCAGGGGCTCGATGGCGTCCCGTTTCGGCTCCGGCAGCTACTGGGAGTTCAATGTCCTGGAGGATAAGCCCATCAGAATCGTCATGAAGGTTCTGAAAATCGCGAGAGAGGTATCCGGCAACCCCTCCGAGGATACGCCTATGCCTACCAACCTGATGACCCTCAAGGAAAGGGCGCAGGCGCTCTCAGGTTTGGAGATAAAAGAAAGTCTCCTCGATATCGTCGTGAATTCCGTCTGCAAAGGCGAAGTCGAAGACGCAATGAAGGAAGGGTCCGACGATCCGCTGGAATGCTGCGTGATCGCGAGGTTCCTGGAAAGCAGGGGCGAAGGCACGGATGTAACCGATGCGGTGTCATGGTACGGCAAAGCGGCCGGAGCCGGGGTCGCATGGGCTTCGGAAAGGGCATCGACTCTTGCGGCCGATCCGAACGAGAGCAAGGCCGCGATCAGAAAGGCGAAAGAGAACAAAGACTCCTGAGCCGTCGAAGGCCTCCATCACAGTTTGGAGGCCGATCCTCCCATTTTCCGTTGGTACCATCGCAATGCCATGCTTCCATATTGTTGCCATTTCCGCAGTAATTATGAGGTTGGATATATCATTTTAATATGTAAATCAGAGAATTTTGCATAGATATATAATCCAATCCTACGGTTTTCGTACCATTACCTTAATAGTTGGCTTGCAGATAATTGTGTATGATTAATGACGCTGAACAGCCAGCAGCTAAACCCGCATCCAAACCGGATGGGGTGAGCGATCAGGGCGCGTCCGTCCAGCGCTCCACCAGGAGACAGCAGACTCAGCGTCCTCAGTATAGGTGCAAAGTCTGTTCATATACCTGGATGGCAAGGCGTTGCAGGAAGACTTCGAGCGGCGGAGAAGTCTATGCGAAGCCTCGCATATGCCCCGGGTGCCATTCCATACTATGGGACCGCGAAGATGTGGTCAAGAGGACCTGCAAAAGGTGCGGATACACCTGGTTCTCATCCATGAATCCCAATAGGTGCCCCCAATGCAGAACGCACAGATGGAATGAGGACAGGAACCCTTGCAAATGCAATTTCTGCGGATACGTGTGGGAAAGGAAAGTAGACAAGATGCCTAAGACCTGCCCCAACTGCAAGAGATTCGTCTGGAATGAGCCTACCGAGAACCATAGATGCGTGAAATGCGGCGCGGAATTCCCTGTCCGCATCAACGTTCTGGGGAGATGCCCGTCATGCGGGAGCGTCTGCTACCATTGCGTCTGCAGGGATTGCGGGCACAAATGGCTGGACACGACCGGGAAACATCCCAAATTCTGCCCCGAGTGCGGCGCCCCGTTCAAAGACCCTAAGCGCAGCGAGATGCGCAAGAACACGTTCAAGAAGAAACCGTCGGTCAGAGACGGCGACGAAGAGGCGATTGAGCTCCTCAGCAAAGGCGGGGAGGTCATGGAAGTGGCCATGAAGACCGGCCTTTCGTTCGAGCGTGTCAAGGCCCTCAAGATGCGCATGAACGATTGAGCGCCATACATACCATATCTGTCCGTGTGCGCATCCAGCCAACAGGTACGTACACGGACAAATTATCTTTCCAGTGTCTTTTTTTCTCCGTCACCGTTATATCCGTTCCGATTAATCAAGCGCCCATGGCAAAAAGGGATCTCATTTCCGTTGTCGACATGAAAGACGAATGGGCCAATATGGTCGATCTCGCCATCAGGCTCAAAGCCGAGCGCGGACACCATGGGGACCCCCTCAAAGGGAAGACCCTGGCCATGATATTCGAGAAGCCGAGCACCAGGACGAGGATATCGTTCGACGTGGCGATCACCGAGCTCGGGGGACACGCCCTCTACATCGACGAGTCCAAGATGCAGATGGGAGTCCACAGCGAGACCGTCGAGGATACCGCCCGCGTCATGAGCCGCTTCGTCCACGGGATCATGTACAGGGCTTACGACTACAAGATGATGGACAAATTCGGCGAGTACGCCACCTGCCCGGTCATCAGCGGCCTTGACAATCTGGAGCACCCCTGCCAGGCTCTCGCCGACATGGTGACGATCAAGGAGAAGCTCGGCGGATTCCGCGGCAAGAAGCTCGTCTATCTCGGCGACGGGAACAACGTCTGCAATTCACTTCTGTACGCCTGCGCGATAATGGGCATCGACATGGTCGCCTGCTGTCCCGCGGTCAGGATGCCAAACGCGGAGATCATGTGGAACGCCACCAAGATCGCCGAGGCCAACGGCTCCAAGATCATCGCGTCCCACGAGCCCGAGAAGGCCTGCATCGGCGCCGACGTCCTTTACACCGACACCTGGATCTCCATGGGCGACACGACCCCCGAGGCCGAGGCCATCAAACTGTTCCAGATGTACCAGATCAACGACAAGCTCCTGGCAATCGCCAACCCCGACTGCATCGTGATGCACTGCCTGCCCGCCCACAGGGGCCAGGAAGTCACCGCCGAGGTTATGGACGGGCCCCACAGCGTGGTCTTCGATCAGGCTGAGAACAGGCTCCACGCCCAGAAAGCGGTGCTGTACACCCTTCTGAAGGATTGAAACATCTGAGGGGGAGACCCCTCATTCCCATATGTACCCGGCGTAATCGGTGACAAGGCGGCGGTAGATTCTGCCGGCGATCTCCTCGAGGTTGACGGTGTCCGCCCTGTTGTATTCCCTGAGGATTTCCAGCGCGTCCTCGTCTCTGTGCCTTTCCCATTGGTGCCACAGCCGCACTGCCATGGCTCCGTCCACGTCTTCTATGTCGTCGCTCCTCGAAATACCCATCTCAATCTCCAGCGGTTTCAGGCCGCCTCTGTACCCGACTTTGCGGGAGGCGAAGCGGAGGTCATAATGGGGGAGGTCGAAATCGACGTTCGGGAAGCTGTTCCTTAGCACCGGGACATCAAAGCAGCTTCCGTTGAAGGTCACGAGCATCTTAGCCCCGTCCAAGGCGTCGGAGAGGGATTCGGCGTCGAGATCGATGCCTTCCGTGAGCGTAGTCGTGCCGCTTTTCCTGTGGACGGTCACGACGGTCACCAAGGAATCCCTGCTGAGTCCGTCGGTCTCGATGTCAAGGTATGCCGCGCCGTCCCTGAATCTGTCGTACATCCGCCAGTGCTCCGCTTTGGGGATCAGATCCCCGAGAAGGGCCGAATCGCCGGCGTCCAGGAGATCCAGGGCCTGCATGACGATTATGTCGTCCTTTTCCTTCGAGCCGCTTTTGATCCCGGGGACGTCCGGGGACGACAGGAACTCGTCCCAGGTGCGGACCCCGGATTCCCAGATGCTTCTCTCTTTCTTCTTCCCGACGGAAGGCAGCATCTGGAACGTATGGTCGATCATGGGCCGGGATATGCCGATAACGGTTATAGTTTCATCCTGAGGCAGCGTTCGAATACACGTTTTCGGGCACAAGCCCAACCTTGGGTTTATATCTCCAATGGCGATACAGCGATGTGTTGCTATGGCCAATGAATCCTCTCAGACCGTTCTGATCTATGCAATCCTGGTGGTATTCCTCATGATGGGGGTGGCAGCGATGGGTTTGATGAGCGTGATGATGGATGACAAAGATAAGGATTACAAGGCTTCCCACGATTATTCCGTCTCGGGGACGTACATGGGCTATGGCGCTTCCGGCACCGGCGAGTCCAAGTACATAAACGAGTCCCAAAGGGAATATATGTACCATTTCACCGTCGAAATCGTATACGGCGAATCCATGGGGACCATGGCCTTCGACGTCATCTGCGGAGATGACAAAGTTCCCGTGGAGATATACACGAAAGGCTCCTCCGAAACCATAGGCGGGGCCGACTGCGTCTGGTGGTCGTACACTCCCAATCCTATGCTCTGCGAATTCGCCATAGATTCTTCGATGGTGGTGCACCAATTCAAGCTGACGGCTTCCGACGGTTCCTGGGCTCTCGTCGGGGATTTGGCCGACGGCAAGCGATGGGAGCGCAAATGAATTCTAAGACCACGCTTTTCGCTGGGACATGAGATCGCTGGAGATCCTTCCCGG
Source organism: Candidatus Methanomethylophilaceae archaeon (assembly GCA_017524805.1). NCBI lineage: Archaea > Methanobacteriati > Thermoplasmatota > Thermoplasmata > Methanomassiliicoccales > Methanomethylophilaceae > Candidatus Methanomethylophilaceae archaeon. The sequence continues at coordinate 11,945 of JAFXUX010000020.1, read as the reverse complement.
TGTGCGCGTGACATCCGACAGGTGCCTGGTCTTGGACGAAGGCCCCACAGTCGTACTCGGCGATCTGCATCTGGGATACGAGCGCGCCCTGGAGAACGAAGGCGTCTATCTCCCGAGGATCAACACCGATTCCATCCGCGATGCCCTCAACGACCTGATATGCAGGCATGAGCCCGAGCGCATAGTCCTTCTCGGAGACATAAAGCATGATTTCAAGCGTTCCGGGTGGGAGGAGAAGAACGAGATCAAAAAGATTTTCGCGCTCCTCACCGAAGCCGCCGAAGTGATCCCCATCAAAGGAAATCATGACAATTACATCCAGAACGCGATAACGGATATGGGCCTTTTAGCCGCGGATTACGTGGATATCATGGGGTTCAGGCTCGAGCATGGGCACGTGGATTCCGGGGTGAGGCCGGTGATCATAGGGCATGAGCATCCTTCAATAAGGATTCCGGGCGCCGTCGGCGGCAGTCTGAAGATACAATGCTTCGTCCACGCCAAGTCGGACGGCGTCATCGTGCTGCCTCCGTTCAGCCCGTTCGCTTCCGGGAACGGTCTGGTTCTGGATGAAAAGGCTATGATGGCGCCCGCCCTCAGAAATGCGGATTTCGCTTCCGCAGACATCTACGGCGTCACAGATATAGGTATAATGAAGCTCGGGCGCCTGAAAGATCTCTCGGACATCAGCATCTGAATGGGATGTATCATCCATTGGTGTTCGTTTATGTCCACTCGCTTTTCTTGGACTATGGATTTCTCTAAATAATAATTATCAAAGTCAGCGATTTTATTGCCGATATAGTGTTCTTATCTGCGGGGATGTGTTCATCTCTTAAATAATAGGAATTCGATGCCCAATCCAAGGAGAAAAATACATGTCGATGACTCCTAGAGAAAGAGTACTTGCAGCAATGAAAAAAGAGTCCCTGGACAGGCCTCCGGCGGCCATCTTCACCCAGTCCGCCACCCTCTCCCAGATGGACGCCTGCGGTGCAGCCTGGCCCGACGCCCACAAGGACGCCGTGCTCATGGCAAAACTCGGAGCGGCCCAGGCCGATTACGACGGATTCGAGTGCGTCAGGGCTCCCTTCTGCCTTACCGCCGAGACCGAGAGGCTCGGAGCGACCGTCGCCGTCGACAAGAGAGACGCCAACCCCATGGTCAAGAAGCACCCCTTCAAATTCGACCCCATGTCCGGCGAATACGACGACCCCGCTTCCGTCCTGATGTCCCCCGAGGAATTCCTCCAGGGAGGAAGGCCCGCAGAGGCAATCAAAGCCATGGGCCTCCTTAAGAAGTCCCACGGTGAGAAATACGCGATCGTCGCCGGAAACACCGGACCCTTCACCCTCACCGGAAACCTCGTCTCCGCCGAGAGCATCGTCTTCGGAATGATGATGGATCCCGACCAGGTCGAGAAATGGGTCTCCGCCATCAACCCCATCGTCAAAGCGTACACCAACGCTCTCCTCGACGCTGGAGCCGATGTCGTCCAGTGCTCGGAGCCTTCCGCGTCTGTGGACATGCTCGCCCCCGACATGTTCGACGGTGCCTCCGGAAAGTTCGTCCGCGAGTCCCTTGCTCCCTGCCCCGCCAAGGAGAAATACACCGTCCTCCACATCTGCGGAGACACCACCCAGATCCTCGACCACATGGTCGCGACCAACACCACCGGAATCTCCATCGAAGAGAAGGTCGACCCCTACAAGGCCGTCGAGATGGTCGGAGCCAAGACCGTCCTCGTCGGAAACGTCGGATCTGTCAGGCCTCTGTTCCAGGGAACCCCCGCGGAAGTCGTCGAGGGCGTCAAGAAATCCGTCGACGCAGGCTTCAACGTCATCTCGTCCGGATGCGGTATCGCAGTCGCGACCCCCGACGAGAACATGAAGATCTTCGCCAAGACCGTCAAGGGCGAGTGATTTCGCTATCCAAGTTCCCCTTCGGGGGAACCCACTTTTTTTAACACCTCTAAACATTTTTGATTACCACGCCATTCTTTTAATTCTGCCGTCGCGATTGCTGTCCCATGTCAGATATCCTGGATCGCAACGCTGAGTACGCGTCCGTCATGAAAGAGGTTCTGAATCTCCGCGGAGAGCCGGTGGCCATAAAGCTCGTCAAAGAAGGCGAGGAATACCCCGCAGGCTATTCCGCCCCCGAGTCGCAGATGAGCCATTGCCAAGCGGTATTCGCGGCCAAGGACGGGGAATCGCTTCTGATGCCTTTGGAGTCCCAAGGGTGCAAAGTAGGTTCTTCTGCCCTCGGCATGAATGCCACCCCCGAGAAAGTGGCTACCGGGGAGTTCCATGCCAACATAGGGATCCATGACACCCAGGCAGCCGCCGAAGAGATGATCGCCAAACGCGTGGCGATGCCGGACAACAAAGGCGAAGTCGTATGCCCGCTCAAAGACGCTGATTTCGAGCCCGATGTCGTAGCGATCATCGACATTCCCGAGAGGATCTATTGGATCGTCCCCCTCTCCACCGCGGCCGGCGGGGGAAGGATGCAGTTCAGCACATCGCCGTTCCAGTGCGCCTGCGAGGACGTCACCGCCGTGCCGTTCATCAGCGGCGCTCCCAATGTTTCCCTCGGCTGCTTCGGATGCAGGAAGAAGACCTCCATGGCCGCCGACGAATTGGCCTGCGGAATCCCGTACAGCCTGATTCCCGGCTATGTCCAGCGCCTCAAGGAAAAGTATTCCTCCGGCGTGATGCTGAAGGCCAAGCGCGATTGAGCCAGTAGCATCACAAACCTTTTTCTTATTATTTCTTCTGTCATGTAGTAAATACAATTATGTTGGCGGACTGGTCCATAGAAATAATTAAATATTATCTATGAAACTAAAACTGTGATTCCTGCATTTTTTTGCCGCCACTAAATACGCAAAAACCCTTGAAAACCGCTTCAAAAGCCGTTTTTGCCATGGTTTTATATGCAGTGACGCGTTTATCCCGTTTGCAAGGGGTATGCAGGGTTTCGAGAGAAATTCTGCAGAATATTGTTGAAAAAGGAGGTATGAAATGCCAAAATACGAGGACGTAATCGACTTGTATGACGACTACGGAAAGCGCATCGCCAAAGACATTCCGTTGGAAGCCATCAGTCCATTGCGCAACACTGCGATCAAAGAGATCGTCTCCCTCACCAAGAGGACCATCGCAGTCAGTCTGTCCGGTATCGAGAAAGCTCTCAAAACCGGATCCATGACCGGCGGAGGAGTCATCATCCAGGGAAAAGAGCTCGATCTCCCCATCGTCGACAGCGCCGACAAAATCGCGGCCGCAATCAAAGAGAAAGTCCAGGTATACGACGGAGACGGGACCATCGTCAAAGTCAAAGGGAAGAACATCATCGTCGTCGTGCCTGAAGAGAGACTCAACGCTGGTATCGAGTACACGACCGGATTCACCGCTGCAGCCGCAGCAACCACCGAGGCCATCATCGATCTTTTCGATGTCCCCATGTACAAAGCCAACATGGTGAAAGCCGCCGTTTGGGGAAGATACCCCCAGACCATCACTTTCCAGGGATCCAACATCAAATCCATCCTTGAGGTCCCCCAGAACAACGAAGGCGCAGGATTCGCCCTCAGGAACATCATGGCCAACCACGTCGTTTCCCTGGTCAACAGGAACGCGATGCAGGGAGTCGCTCTCTCCGCCATCTACGAGAACTGCGGTTCCTTCGAGATGGGAGACGCCATCGGTAACTTCGAGAGGGGCGCCCTTCTGACCCTTGCTTACCAGGGCCTCAACGCCAACAACATCGTCTACTCTCTCGTCAAGAAGAACGGAAAGACCGGAACCGTCGGAACCGTCATCGGATCCCTCATGGAGAGGGCCATCGACGACGGAGTCATCCATGTGAAGAAGACCCTTCCCTCCGGATACAAGATCTACACCACCGACGACCTCCCCATGTGGAACGCCTACGCTTCCGCCGGAATGGTTGCCGCAGTCATGGTCAACGTCGGAGCCGCAAGGGCCGCCCAGGGTGTTCCCGGAACTATCCTGTACTACAACGACCTGCTCGAGCACGAGTCCGGACTCCCCGGAGCTGACTACGGAAGGTCCGAGGGTGTCGGAGTCGGAATGTCGTTCTTCTCCCACTCCATCTATGGAGGAGGAGGCCCCGGTCTGTTCCACGGAAACCACGTCGTTACCAGGCACGCTAAAGGTGTTCTGATCCCCGCCGTCACCGCAGGAAACTGCCTGGACGGAGGAACCCAGACCTTCTCCGCAGAGGCCACCTCCGGACTCTACAAAGAGGTCTTCGGAGACATGGAGCAGTTCAACAAACCTATGCAGTTCGTAGCCGAGGCTGCAAAGAAGGTGAAAAAGAAACTGTGAGGTTCCTGTATCATGTCAGCACCTATCAAACCAGCCGCAGAGTATTCCGGGAAGCCCCTTCCCGAAGTCCAGATCATAACCAACCGCCTGCTCAGCGCCGACACCACGGAGAAGCTCCTGAACGCCTTGGACAAAATCCCCGGCATCAGGCAGATCAACATGACCGGCGAGAGCCTTCCGAAGACGATCAACAGCGGGCCCGGAAAAGGCCACGACAACAATCATTCGGAAAGGAAGATAATTCATGTGGGCGGCGAGGAAGTCGAGCTCCGCTATCTGGTCGGTGGATTCTACATCGAGCTGGAAGTGGAGGACGACGAGATCCTCGAGGCTAGGCTGGACCAGATAAAAGCCGCATGCAACGAGAACATCGAGCACGGCTATACTTTGCAGGTAGGTAGGTACTCAAAATACAGGCCCACACTTCATGATTATAGGAGTGCATAAACATGGCATATGAGAGACAGTTCTATCCTGGTGAGTCCATCCCCGCCAAAAACAGGCGCAGATACATGAACCCCAAGGTCAAACTGAAGAAACTTCGCGACGTCGCTCAGGACGATGTAGTCAGGATCATGGGGCACAGGAACCCCGGAGAGGATTACAAATCCATCCACCCTCCAATAGAGGAAGGAAAAGAGCCGGACTGCCCCATCAGGAAACTCGTCACCCCCATCGAGGGAGCGAAACACGGAGACCGTGTCAGGTACATCCAGTTCACCGACTCCGTCTACTTCGCGCCCATCTCCCCCTACCAGAGGGCATGGATGTATCTCTCCAGATACAGAGGAATCGACACCGGAACCCTTTCCGGAAGGCAGATCATCGAGGTCCGTGAGAGGGATCTCGAGCGCATGGCCAAAGAGATGATCGACAACGAGACCTTCGATCCCGCCCTCACCGGAATCAGGGGAGCGACCGTCCACGGACACGCATGCCGTCTCGACGAGAACGGACTCATGTTCGACGGCTGGCAGAGGTACGTCTGGGACGCCAACAAGAAAGAGGTCGTCTACGTCAAAGACCAGGTCGCCATTCCCCTCGACAGGAGGATCTCCGTCGGAAAGCCCAGCACCATGGCTGACCTCAAGAAGAGGACCACCATTTTCAGAGCCGACGGCGTTGACATGAGAGATGACAAAGAGGTCACCGAGTACGGACTCAGGATCCACAAACTGAGGACCCTCGGCGGATACCAGCCCTGGAAGGTTAAGGGAGAGTGATTACCATGGCAGGAAAAGAGAAGCTGTTCATGGATGCATGCAAGAAGAAGTTCAAGGAAGAGCCTACCGACATGTCCACCAAGTACTACTGCTACGGTGGATGGAAGCAGTCCAAATCCAAAGTCGAATTCCAGAAATCCGCCTTGGAGATCGCCAAGAAACGTGGCATCCCCATGATGAACGAGGACATCGGAGTTCCGCTCGGACAGAGGAGCTGGATGCCCTACCAGCTGTCCCACACCGACATCTACGCCGAGGCGGACGACCTGCACTGCGTCAACAACACCGCTATCCAGCAGGCCTGGGACGACATCAGGAGGACCATCCTCGTCGGGCTCGACTCTCCCCACCAGACCATCGAGAGAAGGCTCGGAAAAGAGGTCACCCCCGAGACCATCAACCAGTACCTCGAGACCGTCAACCACACCATGCCCGGAGGAGCGGTCGTCCAGGAGCACATGGCCGAGGTCAACCCCGCGCTCGTCTACGACTCCTACGTCAAAGTCTTCTCCGGAGACGACGAGCTCATCGACGAGATCGACCCCAGGTTCGTCATCGACATCAACAAGCTGTTCCCCAAGGCCCAGGCCAAACAGCTCAAGAAAGCGATCGGAAAGACCCTCATGCAGGCTGTCCGCGTCCCGACCATCGTCGGAAGGCTCATGGACGGAGCTACCGTCTCCAGGCACGCGGCCATGCAGATCTCTATGGCTTTCATCTCCTCCTACAAACTCGCGGCAGGAGAGGCAGCCATCGCAGACTTCGCATACTCCGCAAAGCACCAGTCCCTCTCCATGGGAACCATGATGCCCGCCAGGCGTGCCAGGGGACCCAACGAGCCCGGCGGAATCCCGTTCGGATACCTCGCCGATATGGCCCAGTCCGACCGTGTCTACCCTGACGACCCCGGACGCGCCGCCCTTGAGGCCGTCGCCCTCGGAGCGGTCATCTACGACCAGATCTACCTCGGCGGATACATGTCCGGAGGAGTCGGATTCACCCAGTACGCCACCGCGGCCTACACCGACAACATCCTCGAGGACTACGTCTACTACGCCATCGACCAGATCAAAGACAGGTACGGAGGATTCTGCAAACTTGACCCCAAGAACATGGATGAGGTCATGAAACTCGGAGACGACATCAACGCCTACGCTCTCGAGATGTACGAGAGATACCCCGCCATCATGGAGACCCACTTCGGAGGATCCCAGAGGGCAACCGTCGCCGCCGCTTCCACCGGTATCGCCGGTGCGATGGCAACCGGTATCGCCGATGTCGGACTGAACTGCTGGTACCTCTCCATGCTCCAGCACAAAGAGAGGACCGGAAGGCTCGGATTCTACGGATTCGACCTCCAGGACCAGTGCGGTTCCGCCAACTCCTTCGCATACAGGTCTGACGAGGGTCTCCCCATGGAGGTCCGCGGACCCAACTACCCCAACTACGCCATGAACGTCGGCCACCAGTCCGGATACACCGGTATCCCCAAGGCTGCCCACGTCGCACGCGGAGACGCCTTCACCGCCAATCCCTTCGTGAGAGTCGCATTCGCCGATCCCGCTCTGATCTTCGACTTCGGCAACATCACCAAGGAAATCGGACGCGGAGCCCTCAGGGAGTTCCAGCCCGCCGGCGAGAGAAGCGCAGTCATCAAAGGCTGATATCCTTGCAGATCGGAGACTTTCAGAAGTATGTTCCGACGGCGACGGTCGGGAAGGTCACGGACATCCGCGAGAGGGACGGCAGAGTCTGGGTCAGGCTTGACTTCACCGATCTCTACTACGACGCGTCCAGCCTGATACCGGCAGACCCCTCGGAATACATCGAGGTCTCCTTCAAGGAGCGCTCTTCGTATGAAGGGGGCATGAAGTCCGTGGAAGACCTCGCCAGGGAAGCCGAGGAGGTCGACATAACCGACTTCATGCCGTCCGGAGGGGGATAAGAACCCCTCCCAAACCATTTCCAAACCCCTTATTTTTTCTCAGACTTTCCCGGATCCCAGCCATAAACCATCCCCATCTTTTTCCGGGCTTGCCATCGTCAGCTGCGGAGGTTTGACCGCTGTCGAACATCCAAGCATATAGTTCGTTTATCGTCTTACATCTATCAAGGTCGGCTGTCGGATATTCAGGCAATCGGCCGGGATCTGTCCGCTTTTGCACATTCTGAAGCGGAACTCTCCGTCCTTATCTTGTATTATAATAAGACAGAAGTCCATTTGAATGTTCGGCATTAGCCGTATTTTTTGATGAGGATTCATCATCATCGGCGAAATAATCATCTTTAGAAGGGATAGGTTTTAATTCGGTAGGATGTATAAGTTACCGAGGTTAATTATGAACCTAAATGCAATGGAGAAAGGAGCGGTCAAAAGCATAGCACTTGTGGTGCTGCTTCTGGCCGTTCTGGCAATCGCCGTGCCGGCGTTTTCCGAGGATTCGGATGCCGGCACTGTCATCACTGCCCAGGGGGACTGCGGCGACAGCGCTGCCCCGGGCATTGTGACATGGACAGATGAAGAAGAAGCCGTCGGGCTGACGCCCGCCGCTTTCTTCACCGGCAAGGCCGCCGGCATCACCGTGAATGTGATCGCTGCGGCCGGCGCCTTTGACCAGAAGGTCGAAATGGAACTTACTCCGATCTATGATTCCGCTGTGCTGGAAAAGATCGCTGTGGGCGTTGAGGCCAAGGCCCAGAACGTGACTGCCATCGACATCGCCTTCGTCAACGCGGACGGCGATGAAGTCGAGCCGCTGGCTCCGATCAAGGTGGCTTTCATCTCTGATGCGATCGGCGAGACTGCCAAGATCGCTCACCTGAACAACAACGGCAGCATCGAAGTGATGGATGCCGAGATCGGCGACGGCATGGCTGCTTTCGAGTCCGACGCTTTTTCGGTCTACGCTGTGGTCGACGCCCGCCTGCTGGTAGAATTCCGCTATCCGGACGGAACCCTGATCGCTTCCATGTACGTCAAGAACGGTGACAGCCTGGGGCAGCTCATTTACGATCCCGGTGTCACCCTGGACGATGGCGTGTTCTTCCGCGGATGGACGGAAGAGCAGAATTATGACTCCACGACTGAAGCGCTGACCATCGCGGACATCAGAGGTCAGCTTGCCACTGCTGTTCCCACGGAAGGCGGTGTCGATGATGACGTCACCTTCACTTACTACGCCATGCTGTTCAGGTCCTATGAGATCACCTACTTTGATGATCATGAAATTGTGCTGGGCCAGGAAGCCGTAGTCTTCCGCGCGGACGATACCGTCGACACCCACCAATACAAAGTCAATATGGCCTATACCGTCCCGAGCACCGAGTTAAACTTCGAGGGCTGGCTGGTCATCGACGGCAGTAGCAACATCGTTGGCTATGTAGAGGGCACGACCCCGCCCTATCAGAACAACGATATCATCAGCATCAGCGGCGATGTCGATTTCGGAGTCAGCGCTCCCAAAGGCCACTGGCTGGTCTTCGATGAAAACGGCAAGGGCGCCACGTATAACGCCGCTCACTTCTACAAGGCCACCGAAAGGACTAAAAAACCCTGTGAAGACGAAGAAATGACCCGCTTCGGCTATACCTTCGGCGGCTGGTATAAAGACAAAGCCTGCACAGACGGCAATGAATTTACGTTCGGAAGCACGCTGACCGAATTCACCACCATCTATGCCAAGTGGATCCCCAACGAAACCGCCGGCTATACCATCCTGATATGGAAACAGAAAGTCAGCGCTGCCGGCGGGACTTTTTCGACGGCCAATTATGACTTCGCGGCATCCTATACCGGTACGGGAGCAGTTGGCGCCAGCATTGTCGACATGATTTCTATAGGCACATTAGGTGATCTGAAGTTTGTGACGTTGGGCGGTACTCGGTACGGCGGCGTACAATCAGTGTCTTCCGGAACAACCACGGATCCGTTCACCGGTTTCACGCTGAACGAGGATGAGCTCACCGATGCCGAAATTGCCGTGGACGGCAGCTCCGTTGTGAACATCTACTTCGACCGCGTAGAGTATACTCTGAAGATGTACGTTACGAGAACGAATGCTAACGGAGGCCAAGTACGTGGTTCCAGCAGTTATCAACAAGGGGGTCAGTATGGCGGCAACTGGAGTACCACTCTTTCCAATATAACTCAGATCAACGGCTCCGCTCCGACAACCTTTGATACGACTAACAATCTAAGGTATTATTACTACTCCATCACCGCGTATTATGGAGCGGAGATTACGACCTGGCCGGAATATGCCGACATCACCAGCCGCCCTGAGTTCGTCAGCTGGATTCTGATGCCGACCGCAAAAGCCTTTTTGGCTACTGCAAACACCGTCAAGGGAACCATCAGCATTATGGACGAACAGGTTCTCGGCAATCTGTCCGATAAAGACGGCAACTATCTGACCGCGCGCTACTCTAACAACAATAACGACTGGACTTACTATATCTACTTCGCAGATGCTCAAGGGCGCTATCCGGATGATAATCAACCCAGCAAGACGATAGTGCTCAGGTCCTCTGACTTTAGCTCAGACGGCCAGTATCAGCATCCGCCGGCCTATAATGGCTACACCAACGATAGTAGCATGACCAAATCAGGCGCGAGACCGTACTTCATGCGTTATTACTACATGCCCAACGAGTACGAAATCAACTTCATGGATGGTGTCTATGTAGACGGTAACGGTAGCCAGATCGGGACCGGCCAGAGCCAGATCGAGCTCGTTACCGGCATCGTTTACGGTGCTGATGTTTCTGATTACAACAGCCACGAACCGACTGACGTTCCGGAAGGCTTCGTCTTCGAGGGCTGGTATATGGACACAGCCTGTAATCAGCCATTTACTTTCGATAATATGCCGGAGGGCGGACTGACCGTCTACGCCAAGTGGCGTCAGATCCAGTACCGTGTATTCCTGCATCCGAACTATCCGGATGCCGCCTCTGGCGATATCAACTGGGGTAACTCGGAACAGGCAATGAACTTCCGTGTCAGCTACGGCGGAAAGATCAGCTCCCCGACCGGCCGTCTGAACGGCTATGAATTCGTCGGCTGGTTTACCGATGAAGCCTGTACACAGGTCTTCAATGGGAATGCGATCGTGCTGAATGAAGATACGGTCACGGCGGATTATGACAAGGATACCACCCCTACCGATCCATATGATATAAACGGCAAATACACCGGTGACCCAAATAACATTATTAATAGCGATAAAGAAAATGGCCGTTTCTGGATCACCAAGAAGTATGACGTCTACGCTAAGTGGCGCACTGTTCTGGACGGCGCTTCCGGAATCGGCGTCAGCTACAATCTCAACGGTGGCACTGGCTCGGTTTCCGACACCAACCTCTATGTCGATGGCGCTAGTTCTCTGGGCGCGGCGGCCGTCAATGCTCCGGCCGGCCAGAAGTTCGCTTACTGGGTAGTGCAGAAGTGGGACGTCGACGGATATGTGGATACCAACATCAAGGTCTTCCAGGACGGGACCTTCGAGGTCAAAGCGGAATTCGCTAAGGTTGAAGTGATCACCAATCCTCAGACCGATGACACCAACAAGTACACGGTGCAGCTGAAGGCGGTCTATGTTGACAAAGGAGTTCCCTCCTTGGCACAGGTAATCTATTGGTTCAATAACGATGGCACCGACGCCTATGAGGATAAGAATTTGAAAATCAACGAAGGCGTGGACATACACAATCCGCAGGCCCGCGAAGGCTATACTTTCCTCGGCTGGGCCAGAATCGACATCAACGCTGAGACTTTGGAGGAGGCCGCGGAATGGGCGGTACTTCCTGCCAGCAAGACCAATGAAAATCTGGGTGCCGGCGATCTGTATCTCTATTACATCAACAACAAATATTATGTGGACAGCACCGCCGACACCAAGGCCACTCAGGTTGCTGCTGATTTGGTCCGTCCCTATAACGCGATGTATGCAATCTGGGAGATCAACAAGTACACCGTGACCGTCGTCGCCCAGCCCGAGGGCTACGGAACCGTCTCCGTCGCCAAGTTCGAGAACGTCCCCTACGGGACCTCCCTGAGCGCGTCCGGCGCGACATTCACCGTCGCCGGAATCGGCAGCTCCGTCGCCACCGCCACCGCCACCGCGGCCGGCGAACAGTACAGCTACGCGTTCGTCGACTGGACCATCCCCTCCGAGGCCGTCGGCGGAGACGTCACAGTCTACGCCAACTTCTCCAGGGCCGTCAACAAGTACACCGTGACCTTGGTCTCCTCGCCGGAAGACGCGAAGACCTTCACCCCCTCCACCTACGAGGTCGAGTGGGGCACCGCGATCTCCGCCGACGGCAAGACCCTTACCATAGGCGAGGGCCAGGCCGCGATAACCCT
>JAFXUX010000019.1 GCA_017524805.1 Candidatus Methanomethylophilaceae archaeon | reverse complement strand
GGCGGCCCCTGGATCATGTAGAACCCGTTGGCGAACACGGCGCCGTTTATCGCCCTCATCTGCAGCTCATTGAAATGCCTCCCGAAGGTGTGGCTTACGGACGCCTCTTTGTGCGGGGGGATCAGCTCGGGGCAGTATATCGAAGATATGAGGTACGGATTGGCCATCGTTCCGGTGCGGAGCTCGCTGATGGCCGTCCTCTGGCGGTCCACGGCGCTTCTCTCGGCCGCGTCGTCCTCTACGATGACCAGCTCCGAGCGCGATCCCAAATGCGCGGTGCGATCCTTGACGTCCTGGAGCACGGACATGCCCTCCTCCGGCTGGATCCTGAAGAACACCGTCAAGGAGTTTCTCGACAGTTTTTTGGAGAGTTCCGCGGCCTTCCTCCTGTATTCGGATTCGATTTCTGCCGAGCGTTTTTTCCTGTGCTCCGCAAGCTCGGATTCGATCGCTGGGCGCATGCTTCCGGCGTGTTCCCCGGCGATCTGGGCCATCCTTTCGTCCGATGATTTCTTTACCGCTTCAGACAGGCATTCTTCGGCCGGAATCAAATCGTAGAACTGCTCCCAATCCCTGTCGTCCGTACCGGATTCCTGGGCGGCCAGATACTGCGAGTCGGCTTTTTCGGAGCGTATCTTCTCGGCGAGCTTTTCGATGATATCTTTGGATGAAGCTGCATATGCTGCGACCTCCGATTCGGCCTCCGGGGAGGACGCGAATTCCGCTTCGGCTGCCGCCATCCTCTCAGCCAGGATCCCGGCGCATTCCTTATCCAGAGAATCCAAAGCCGAATCCCGTTCCCTATCGATCTCTGCTGTCTCTTCCTTTGATAATGGACGGTTAGGCTGGGCCTCCTTTATCCTTTCGCCCAGCATCGACAGCTCGCGGTTCCTCCGCCTTTCGTCCGGGTCGGCCTCGTACTCCTCCTTTTCTATAAGAGGGTCGACGGCTTTCACTGTCCCTCTGGTCAGCCCGTTGAACCCATCCAAATACGCCCTCATCTCTGAGTTTGTAAGGGCCCCTTCGATATCGTGCACCACCTTGACCAGAGTGCATTGGGGCATCCCCGGGATGATCTCGTCGGTCCAGGCCGTGATGCCGTCGTCCACTATCGTTATGTCGGCGGGCACATCCGATATCGGCCCGTAGCAGGCCTGGATGAACTCTGGCGTGCGAATCCTGTAGCCCTTGCCGCTGTTGAGCCCTGATATCTCATCCCTCATGTCCAGGAATCTGGCCCAATCGTCCAGATTGTCTTCCGTGGCTTTCGGATCCAGGACAGGGTATCTTCCTGCCAGGGCGCGGACGAATTCCGGGGTGATGATGCTGTTGGAATAGTTTATCCCCTTCCGGCTTTTGAGCTCCTTGCCGGCCGTGTCATAGTAAAGGTCGGAGCCGTCGTTCACTGTGAGGAAGAAATTGCATTCCGCCTCGGTCTCTCCGATGTATTTCCCCGCATGCTCGGCCAGGAATACGCGGGTGGCCATGAGCTCCCATCCCCCTGTCCTTTCGTTCTGCTCGAAATCCCCCTGGATCACGAGGTCCCTCTCAGATTCCGCCGCGGAATTGACTCTCATAACGACGTTCTCGATCTTCATTCCCTGGTCTTCCGGCGGCTTGTCGAACGATGGGTGCAGGAAACAGGTTTTCCTCGGCTCCTCGCCTTTGTAGAGATGGTCGCGGATGAAATCTTGGACCGTCCTTCTGGCCAGTATCTCCCCCTTCATGCTCCTGTACTGATCGGCCAGAGGCACTATCCTCCTTCCAGACGTCGTGACCTTCCGGCGGCTGTAAGCGGAAAGGTTGACGGAAAGCGTCTTCGCCGGGACCTTCTCCGTTTGGGTCCGGACGTTTTTCTCTACGCCTGTCTGGACGGCGCGCGTGGTCTTGAAAGGTGCGGGGGGCATGGATTACCGCATCGGTTCTGCGTATATAAACCCGCAAAGACCCAGGCCAAAGACTATATCGGCATAAAGGATGGGTGCGCCGGGTGAATCTGATGGAAGCGTCAAAGAAGGCGACGAAAAAGCTGGAGGCCCTGGCGGAAAGCGGGGATGCCGAAGCCCAGTTCGAGCTGGGGAAAAGGTTGCTGGCCGGGGTTCTGGGCGCTGAGAAGGATCTGGAAGGCGGTCTGAGGTTTATAACAAAGGCCGCAGAAGGCGGGGACAAAACCGCGTCAGCCATCTTGGAAGGCATTGAGATGGAAGATGAGATGGCGGCCTCGGAAGCCATGAGAAACCTGGCATCGTCATACTCCTCCGCAGCTTTGGACCTCGATCAGAACCCGGCGAAAAGATCCGAATTCCTGGAATCCAAATCGTTCGCTTACTTTTGGTACCGCAGATCCATCGACGAGGGAAATCCAGAGGCCCTGTTCGATCTCGCCCAGTTCCTGTATATGCTGGGCGGCGACGATTACGAGGAGGCTGCGGTCCTTCTGAAGTACTATTGGGAGATCGAAGGCCCGCGCTCGGACAAAGCGGCAGATATCCTCGGCAAGATGCTATCCAGAGGGTGGATCAAAGACGGCTGGAATTGCTATTACGACGTCATCTGCCTGCTCAGGGATTCCGGCGCCATGGATACCGCAGAGTACGAGCTCGAATACGATCCGGAAGCTCCGGTGGACGACGTGACTGTCGACAAGATTTTCGAGGCATCGCCGGAATACCCAGGGAAAACGAAAGAATCCCAGGCCGAATCCGGCCCTTCCAGCCGCAAGATATGGGACGTCCTGCTGAATATGGGGATAAAAGCGACCTACAACAAGAACACCGGGGTCTGCAAGGTCAGAATCCATGATTGCGAGGACCTTCCGGAGAGGCTGGAAAGATACGGATACCAGATCAGCGAATCCCGCGGCTATTTCGTCGTGAAGGAGAAGAAGAAGCCGAAGCGGCTCGATCCCTGAATCCTCCGAACTCCTCTTCTATCATATCCTCCGCCCTGGATATTATTTCGTTGTAGGAGAGCTCCAGAACCTTCTCCCCGTCGGTCATCGCCGCGAGGTACGCGCTCTGCTGCTCCGGGGATGGGGCCTGATGCATCGCCCTGACGATCTCCCTGAAGGCCGTTTCCATGGACTCTCTATCGCCTTCTCTCACGTCGCAGAGCATCCTCAACGTGTCGATGTCGGATTTCAGGAATGATACGATGCCGTCGCACACGTCCGGATCTTCCTTGCCGGAGAACATCCTGTCGACGAAGTAGTCGATCTTCGAGGATTTCATCTCTTTGATGATAGCCATGAGCGCCTTGTAATCCTTCGAGAAGATGCTTTTGGGCCCGTTCTCTTCGGTGTTCTGAGGCGAGGTCTCAGCAGGCGCGGTTTCGGCTTCTGTATCTTCAGTAGGAGAGCACCCGCGCCTCAGGGATTCGATCTGCGCTTCCAGCTGGGCCATGGTTTCCTTGAGGCCATCCCTGTCCTCTTCGGCTGCTATGAGCTCTGAGCTCTTGTAATCCAAAGACGCGGAAAGATCCTCGATCCTGTCTCTGCAGGCCGCAAGCTCGCCTTTCATCGAAGCCAAGGCCTCTTTGTATGGGGCTGAACTGTCTTCCGCGATCGATTCTGAAGCATCAAGGAGGGCTTCCCTGATGAATTCCCTCATATCCGGTGCTGAATGCCTTACCGAATCCAGATCGTCTTCGTCCGAAGATTCCTGGGGCGAGAGCGACTGCCTGTAGCCGGGATCGGAAATCGGCGCCGACGGGATGGCGCATATCGAACAGCCTCCGATGACGCAGTTGCAGATTTCTATGTCCCTTCCCAGCTCCCCGGCAAGTTTGAAGCGCCTGTCCAAATTGGTGAATTTCAGCGCCCTCTCCAGTTCCGACGCTTTGCGGTCGCGAACCCTCAGCGCCACATCCAGACCCCACATGCGTCCGGTATCTGCGGGTAGGATTTAATGCATTTCAAAGCGGCCAGACGATCGGATCTCGCGGACCATTGATGTTATCGTGAAGCCATTGAAATCTGCTCTTCCATAAGAACTGAAACCTGCCTGGGCGTAGAATTCCGATTCGGAATCGCCATGGGCATGGGCGCAGAACATACCGCCCAGATTTTCCGTCACATTATAGAGAAGCGACAGAGCAGCGTCTCTGCATCCCGATTTCCAGCAGACCGCGGCCACATGGCTGAATCCATCGGGAGGCGATATCGCCAGGCACGCGTCCCGATAAGCTGCCAGCCGAGATATCGTCCCCGAATCTATGGCGAAAGGGATCTTCATGGTCCCCCTCAGAATGAACTCGTGGAGATTCTTGGGCCAAGATCCCGGCGGGCATATGTGGGCGAAAGCGGTTCCGTCCGGATCAGAGAATATGCGCTGGGTCCCTGCCGACGTGACGATGCAATTGTGGAATGCCAGCCTCAGATGCTGCGCCGAAGATTTCTTTCCGGCGATGTGGGAGACGGCCGGATGGCCGGAGTAGAATCCCGCCAGTATCTCCGCTTCCATCCATGCGTCCGCGGCTTTCAGCTCCGGTATCTCCGCCATGGAATCTGATTTTCGACAGAATATAAAAGCGAATGCGCGGATACGGTCTTATGAGATGCCCAAATTGCGGCTCTGAGATAGAAGCCGCGTCTGTCTCCCAAAAATTCTGCTCGAATTGCGGGGCAATGCTCCAGTCCAGCGCCGACGTGCCGCCTTCGAACGGGAAGAACGTGCCGTCCGCGCTGAGGACAGACCACATGATCATCATCAAGCCTGAGATCGTAGATAAAATCACTTTGAAGGCAACGATCGGAAAGTTCTGCGTGGAAAAGCCCTCAGACAAACCGTTCAGGTTCGATCTTCCTTACGGACAATACGATATCCTTCTGGAATCCGAGGGTTTCACCCCCTGCCTCAAGACCGTCTGGCTCAATGACGATGTCAAATTGGTCGCCTGCACGTCCGGGGTCAGAAGCAGATTGCTCGCGATGAAGCGGAGATTGGAGCTGGTGGAGGCCGATTTTGATGATATCCCGGATGCGGATCCCTTGTCCGAAATAAAGATCAACATATCCAATTTCGACAAGCGCGTCCCCGAAAAGATCGTCATCACATTGTACGGCCAGACGAGATTCTGCCATCCGGGGGAATCCGTCTCGTTCAAAGTCCCGTTGGGGATGCATAAGATCACAGTGGATTTCGGCTCCAAATATGTCCCTCTCACCAAGGACATCCAGGTTGCCGGGGATGCGATGTACATAGCGGGCGTCACCGGCACCAAGACCGGCATCCACGGGAAGCCCCGCGTCACTCTGAACTGATCGGCGGAAGATGCCTTTGAGCCCTTGGAGCGGCTTGAATAAGGGCTCAACCATGCGTCTCCCATGGCCGATTACGTATGCCATGTACATCTTCCCCTTCGAATCGGGGAAGTATGCGTCCAGTGTTTCGGGGCTCAGCTTATGGGCCATCATCAGGGCGTTGGAATGGAATCCCGCGATTCCCAGGCCGATCCCGGCAGCCTTCATTCTGTTCGACGCTTCGAAGGCGTGGTCCGGGCTGTCGGAGAAAATGAACAGGACCTGCTTCCCCTCTAGCAGGGATGGGCCGAATCCGCGCTCTTCCAGCTCGCCAGCCAGCGGCAGTTCGGCCGCGTTCTCTTTGAGGATAGCTTTGGCATCCGCCAGATATCTTTCCAGTTCCTCCCCTTGGAGGGTCCTGAGCCACAGCTGGCTGCCTCCGAAGGTTCCGCGCTTCATGAACGAATACATGAGCTGGAGATCCTCCTCAGAAATGAGCCTGCCGTCCATGAATCCGGAGCCTCTGATGCCGCTGTCGGTTCCTCCGCCGACCAATTCGATGGCGCCTTTGGGGCAGGAGGATACGCAATGCCCGCACTTGACGCATCTGTCGCCGCACTCGACGGCTTTGCCATCCTCCAAGCGGATGTTGTCCATCACGCACATGCGGACGCATTTGCCGCAGCCGACGCATTTATCGGCGTCGATCCTCAGATTTCCCATGCTTACGAATCTCCTGACATGATATTAATCGCTGGCGAATCCTCGGCCCTCTGGACGCGTTCAGCTTGACGGCAGGTGTATCAGTATCCCCTCGTACTTCTTGCTGTATTCCGCGTTGTATTCGGCGCCCTCGACGTATTCGCTGATCTTCTCCAGACCGCCTATGGATATCGTCCTGTTGAAGCAGTAGATGTTCCCGCTCTCATGGAACCGTATCAGAACGAACCGTCTGCTGGGGCTGATATGGACGTAGCATCTCCTTCCCGTGAAATACTCGCTCTGGAACGATCTCGGGCCGAACCTGCGCACTTTGAACGCTCTGGGGAACGATGGCTTGCCGTCCTGCTCGAAATGGATCGGCTCCTCTCCCGGATAGCGGGTCTGCGCGGCCGGCCATGATGGGCGCATAGGCTCCGATGTCAGGGTGATCTCCTCGTCCGGGGAATCCGCGGCCATCGTCTCGAGGGCGAATCTTTTCTGCTCCAGCTGGGTCTCAAGATCGCTGATCTTGGCTTCCAGATCGCCGATCTTCTTGCGGTTCTCTTTCTCGAGCTCCTCTTTTATCTTGGAGTATTCCTCCTCGGCGAACCTTTCGCGGAAGGCATCCATGTAAGCGGACTTGTTCCTCTCCCAGAGGGAATCTTCGATGGCCCTCCGGAGGTTCTCATTCATCTGCATGAGCATCGAGAGGGTGACCTGCTCCATCGGCCTGGCATATCTGATGCCGTTGTCGTTCTTGGTGACCGAGCACATCCATATTTCGCCCTGGCGTACGACGTCCTCGTAGCCGCTCCTCAGGATGACCATGTTGTTGTCGTCGGTATAGGCCACCAGACCTTTGCCGCCGAATTTCCTGTTGACCTCGAACTCAAGCAGCGTATACCTTTCTATGTCCTTGACGAGCCTGGCGAATCCGGTGTCCCAATAGTCGCTTATGTTGTTGGGATCATTCTCCATTGTCCCCACCCTCGTCGATGGCCGGACGCATCATCAGGAACGGGATATCGTCCAGTTCCTTGTATACATCGGCTGTTTTGATGCATTCTTTGTTCACGGAGCCTTTGAAGGACGCCACTTCCACCCTTTTCCCGGCGGCCTGGACCTTCTGCATGGCGGGGACGAAATCCCTGTCCCCGGAGACCACTATCGCCACGTCGAAATGGTTCAGGAGAGCGTGCTCGAGCATCTCGCAAGCCAGCGAGACGTCCACCTCCTTCTGCACCAGACGCCCGTCCGATGTCTTCTCCATCGATTCCCTCGATATGACCCTGAACCCGTCCATACGGAGTCTGTCCTGCTCCCTTATGGCCGCGTCGTTCTCGGTCCTGTATTTCCTGGATGCGTCGAACACATAGGCCCCGATGAGATCCCTTCCTCCGACCAGGATCCTGGTCAGCCTCAAGAGGTCGAGCTCCGGATCCTTCCCAGCGTGGGGTATGCATTCCCGGATGTTCATGTAATCCACGAACACCATCACGCGGCTGTAGCTGTGCTCGGCGAATAGGGTCATATCCATTCCGTATTGTATCTGAATGTTTTTAACCTACTGCCTGCGTTCATATGTGCATATGGAAGAATGGCAGGGCAAAGCAGGAGCGGCCGCGGAAAAAGGCGGCGATACGGCCGCAGACATGGATACGGAGCCGGCCCGCGAGATCCCCAAGGAAGAGATGGAGATATTCAGCGGGATAATGGCCGATATCAACAAGGAGATCGACAGGATCAATGTCCATGCGGTCCCGCCGAAAGGATCCTTCAGACAGAGGAGAGCCGCTCCCAAAGCCCCGAAGAGCCAAGACAAAGACGAGAAGATCGCCTCTCTGGAAGCCAGATTGGAGACCGCCGGGGCCGCCAACGACAGGCTCCGCAAGAAAAACGGGGAGCTCAGCAACGACATCGCCAAAATGACGTCCAGGACAAACGACCTTTCCAAAGAGAACGAAAGGCTGGCCGAGGAGAACGGCGAGCTGAAGAGGCGCCTCGCTTCCATCCCCAAATCCCTGGAGGAATCCGAGGAAAGGATAAAGGCTCTGGGATCCGAGAATTCCGCGCTTCAGATGGAAGCCCTCAGGCTCCGCTCGGCCATATCGTCCATGGAAAAGGAGATCGAGGCGAAAGAGAAAGAGATCGGGAGGCTCACGGCTGAGAACGAGAAGATGAGAGCCGGGATTCCGCTGACGGATGTGGCAGGCAAGATCTGCAGGGAATCCGCGACCGAATTCAGGTCCTACCTGTTCAGCGGACCCAGATATGACGTCAAGATAGCCAGAGACGGAAGCTACATGACGTTCAAAGCCGATATCGAGGGCGGCATCCCGTGCCAGAGCGGCACCCTGAAGCTGCCGTCCCTTCCGGATTTGATAGGGTTCTCCGGCCCCAAATCATATGATGCATACCGTTATGGCGGGAGATTGAAGATAATCCTGCGCCGAGGGGATATCCATGGAAAACGATGGCGAGAAGAACAGCCGCTGCAGAAAGATTCGCATAAGGAATTTCCGCAATTTCGGCAGGGAGGGCGTGGACATGACCCTCAACCGCAGCATCGACTGCGACAGGCTGGGGGGCGTGGTGTTCGTCGTCGGGCCCAACAACTGCGGCAAAACCAACGTATTGGACGCCATCTGCAAGCTTCCCGACCCGACCTTCGGCCCGGACGATATCCCGGACTATCCTCTGGACGGCGATCCCGGGGAACCTGAAGTCCGTCTGATAGTCATGGACGGGAAGGAGATAGACCCGACCTCCGAATGCCTCAAAGAGAGCTACGAGCGCTGGAAAGGCATGGATTTCTCCGCTTTCAGAAAGAGGTCCTGCGAAGCGCTGTCAGCATTGGTTTCACAAGAGAAGTTCCCTGATCGCGCCGGAAGCCTGCTGAAGAACATAGACTCGGTGTCGGACGCGTTTCTCGCCGAATCGATGGCCTCGCTCATCTCCAAGAAAGATGTTCACGGGATTCTGGAGGAGGCCGGGCATGACGTCCAGGCTTTGGACTCCGATCTGGCCCTTCTGTTTCCGCCCGGTTCCGACCCGGAATCCTGGTTCGAAAGGACTTATGGATATCCCTACCGCCCGAATGTCATCAGATACGAGGAGAGCCGGCACAGGCAATCCGATCTGAGATGCGGATACGACGATTACGGCGGCATCGTAGCGAAGATCCTGCTGTACGTCAGAGGCGGCCCGTACATCGTCGAGAGGGCCCATGGGGAGCACATCCGCAAAGGGACCACCGGCCCGCTTACCGCCGCCGAGGATTATCTCAACGAAGGCATCAGACCGCTCGCCGACAGATTCAACGAGCTGTACAGAGTTGGGTCATATTCCTTCAGGATACGCTTGCTCGAGGAGCTCATAAGCTTCGAGATCCACCAGGGCGGAATACCCATCGATCTGGACAGGCAATCCTCCGGCTTCAGATGGTTCTTCGATTTCTTCTTCGATGTCCTCTGCGTGAGAAGCCTTGATCGCGGCGACATAGTCGTCATGGACGAGCCCGCGGCCAACATTCATGCATTGGGCCAGTCCGAGCTGGCCGGATTTATAAGGCAGTTCAGCGTCGACAAAGGCATAACCTTCGTGATAAGCACCCACTCGCCCTTTTTGGTCAGCTGCGACAACCTCGACGAGCTCCGCATACTGGCTCCCGACGAAGGAGGGCACGCCAAGATCCACGACAAATTCACCGTCATCGATACAGAGAACCCGGACCAATTGGACGGTATCCTGAAGGGGTTCACCGTAAGCAGGCACGTTCTTTTCGATCCTAACGAGAGGACAGTATTCGTGGAGGGCATAACCGATTACAACTACCTGACCGCGTTCAAGATTCTGTTCGGAGTCAAAGGCATCACTTTCCTGCCTATCAACGGGATCAAAGACACCGAGAAGGTGGTCGACAAAGTCAGGACCTTATCCAGAAACCCGCTGATGCTGGTGGACGGAGACATACCCGGCAACATCCTGCACGGATACGCCAAGAACCGGGATGTGGAAGTAGTCAGGCTATCAGACATAGACCCCCGCTTCTACGACATCGAGAGCGTCTTCACCCATTCCGACCGCAGGGAATTCGACATCGGGAGCAAGGAATGGCATGCCTCATCTGTCTTCAAACAGTACATCAGGCAGAACTCGGGGCGCCTGTCCAACAGGACCAAAAGCAATTTCAGGAAGATACTGGACTATCTGATGTACGGCGGGCCCACCGAGCCTTTGGAGCGATCATATAAGCATTATTTTCAGCCCGCTGTTGGGGACGCTGTAGGTGTCGTAGTCTTTCGGGCCTTCGAAGGGTACCCGCTCATTCAGGTGCTCGAACCTGAGGATCCCGCCGTCGCAGGGGATCCCGTCCGGGTCCTGGCGGAAGATCATGAAGCTGCCATCCACCGCTATGCGCACCGAATAATTTCCGGGGAGGAAGAACCTGGATTCCATCTCGTTCTCGGATATCCTGCGGATGATCGTCCCTGTGGGCGCGCCGTTCATTCTGGATTTTTCGGATGCCTCCAATGTCATGCGCAGCCCATCGCGCTCCGATTCCAGCGAGACGATGCGGGATTCGGCGCGGGCCAGCTTCGATTTCAGCTCGGATGCCTCCGATTCTGTGGCCTCGGTCAGAGATCCGTACTCGGCTTTCAGGCGCTCTATCTGCCTTTTTAAGAGGTCGTTCTCCTGGGAAAGCCTCAGGTTGTCTGCGGAATAGGTGTTCAGCTGGGTCTCCAATCTCCTTATGTCGGACGAGGCGGCCTCGAATCTTTCGGAGGCTTCGACCAATCTGACTCTCATGTCGTTGAGTGATTCTTCCAGATGCTCGCCGTCGGAGTCTTTTTTCGGGGGAGCCGAGGCGATTATTCTGGGCTTCCCGCTGTCGAACGCGATATCGGACTCCATCTCCAGGCTTATGCTTAGGCAATGCGGCATCATTTCCTGGGTCTCATCGGTGACGATGGCTTCGTCCGATGATATGCGTGCCATGGGGTAGCTGTCGGCGATGCATTTGGCCTTGCCGCCTGAGAACGTGTATGTGCCCGGTTTGATTATGACGCAGCGATTCGTCTTCGGGTTGACGACGGCGGCGAAAGTCTCGGACGGGCCCGGCTCGAACCCCGGCTTGAAGCCTCCTGCCAAAATCGACCACAGCACGGAATAGCTGCCGGAGACCTTCCAGAAAGGCTCGAAATCGGAGGAATACGCTAGCTTCAGAAGCTTGATGTCAGACCGCGTGGCTCTCGCTTCGCCGGTGGATAGGTTGCGGTCCAGCACGCTCAGCTCGCCGGGGAATATCCTCAGGCGATCTATGCGTGAGATGTCGGCCCCTTCTGCGGGGACCGTCAGATCGTTGCCCTCGATGTCCCAGATAGCCTCCGGGCGCACGCGCAATCCTGTCCCTCTATTGACGCAAATCGATGTTCTCGTCTGGCCTGATGCCATCTTCTATCCGACCTCAGCCGAAGATCGCAGCTGATAGCATCCACGAAAAGTGCCCTGGTCCGCGCCGTCGGCTTCGCAGAGAACTATGGCTTTTTTTATTTATATACTAAGCCGAACGCAAGCGAGAGCTTCTCTGCCATCGGCATCCGTTCTCGGCTGCTCGGATAACCGCCTCTGACGATGGTCACGCCCTCGTCGAACGCTCCGTACCCTATCGATACGGCATTGCCGGGTATGATTATCCTGCCCAAGCTATGGCATCCGGCGAATGCCCCGCATCTTATCTTCGATATGGACGGCGGCAATACCACCTCCTCCAAAGATGAGCAGCCGAGGAACGTGTCGTCCGTTATCTCTTCGACCTGCTCAGGTATGGATACGGACCTCAAAGACGTGCACCCTTTGAACGCCTTCTTGCCTATCGCTTTCAGGCTCTTCGGGAACTCCACCGACGACAGCCCCTCGCAGCCTTCGAAAGCTTTGTCCGAGATGTATTCAACGCCTTCTTTGATGGCGACGGCGCCGGATACAGCGCGCGGGACCTTGCGAAGGGCCTTGCTCCTGTTCTCATAAAGGATTCCCTTGGAATCCGACGAAAAGAATTTGTTGCGGTAATCCACATCGAAACCGGCTATGGAAGGGCACATCGCAAAGGCTTCCGAATCGATGGTCTGCACCTGCGGAGGAATGCGCACCTCGCTGAGGCTGTGGCAGCCTTCGAACGCCCATTTCTCGATGCGTTTCAGCGAATATGGCAGCGTCACGCCGGACAGCGAAGCGCAGCCGGAGAACGTCCTGCTCTCCAGCGATCTGACCCCGTCAGGTATGGAGGCGGATGTCAGCGAAGCGCAGCCGTAGAAGGCCCCTACGCCTATCTCCGTTATTTCCTGGGAGAGTTCGATGGACACCATGGATTCGCATCCGAAGAAGGCCCAGCTCCCGATTGAAACGACGGAATCATCCATGTCCACGGATGCGAGGCCTTTGCATCCGCTGAATGCCCCCGACCCTATCTCAGCTGTTTCCCCGGGAATCAAAGCGTTCCCCTTCATTCCGCAGGGGGCTCTGATCAGCAGCCGGAAATCCTTCGAGTAGAGTATCCCCTGGCGGTCGGCGGCGAAAGAGGCGTTATTCGGGCTCACGGTGAACGATGTCATGGAAGAGCATCCGTCAAACGCGCTCTCTCCGATCTCCTCCGTTTTGCGGGGGATCTCCACGGTCTCAAGCGAAGAGCATCCTGCGAAGGCCTTCGCCCCAATCTTCTTGATGGAGCGGGGCAGACTCACCGAGCTGAGGGACTTCTGCATCTCGAATGCGCTCTCCCCTATCGAGACCACCGCATAGGTCCTGCCGGAGCATACTATCCTGTCAGAAACAGCGGCCATCTCCAATTGCGCGATGCATGATCTGAGCTCGGCCTTGGATTCAGACAGCGGTATGAAATACATCCCGCCGCTTTCCATGGTTCCGTTCGGGCCCGGGACAGCTTTCGATGTGCTTGTCGCGCAGAGCTCCAGATCGGTGCCTTTCCTTCCTGAGAAATTGTCCGCGGCGGCCCGCAGATCCTTCAGCACTTTCATCCATACGGCACCGTCCGGCCCAGCCTTCGACATGAGCCTGCCGGCCGCCTCCGAAGATTCCTCCGGATCGTCAGAGGATATGATCGCCGAAAGCGAGACGGCATCCGATTCCGACATCCGCTTTATCGCCTCGATCTCCTCGGGATGGAATCCGCGGTGCTCCATGTAAGGCAGCATCCTGGATGGGACATCCGAAAAAATGCCCATGCCTGCGGACTGAAACATATCAAGGAATTTCTCGGCGCCGTCCACGAAAAGCGGAATCTCATCGGCGTTCAAATATCTTATTCTCGAACAAAAATACTGCCAATGTCAGACGATACAGGAATGCTTCCTCGATCAGGTTTCAGAAGGCGGCGCCCGGCGAAAAAGCGCAGACGCCGCCAAGCGGTTTCATTTGCGGACGATCAGCACGTCGCAAGAGGCGTATCTGGAAATCATCTCCGAGACGCTTCCCATGACGGCTTTCTTCAGCCCGGAGCGGCCCAAAGTTCCGCAGACGACCAGATCGAAATCGGACGCAAGATCGGTGAGGGCCTCTCCCGGATGGCCGACCATGACTTTGTAGTCCACTTCGACTCCGGCCGCATCGGCTTCCGACCTCATGAAAGAAAACACTTCGTCGGCATTCTTCAGGGGGTCGCGCACGGTAGCGACATTCGGGGCCAAATTGTACCCTATAGCCTCAACGTATGCCGCGGTCAGCTTCGCGCCGGTATCTTTGGAGATCCTTATGGCCTTTCTGACGGCAGGCTTGTTGTTCTCGCTGCCGTCTACGGCCACCAATATTTTGGAGTACATTTTAACCTCAGAAAACAAATTGATTTACGGGTATTTATAGTGGTTATAAAGGGTATGAAATGCATCCAATAAAACAATTTAACCAAATAAAGCCATTCAGGAAAAATGAATCCTTCAGAGACCAGGGTGATGGAATTGTTCCGGGAATTGACGGCGGTCCCGCGCCCATCAGGACACATGGGATCTATCGGCGCCTATCTCGAAGGATTCGCCGCGGAGAGAGGTCTCAGATCAAGGAAAGATTCGGCCGGAAACATTCTGATAGAACGCCCGGGCACAGGTATGCCGATAATTTTGCAGGGGCATCAGGATATGGTCGCCAATTCCATATCCGAATTCGATTTCGCGTCCCAGCCGCTTTCTATCTCCGAGAAGGACGGCTGGGTGAGCGCGGATGGCACCACGCTCGGAGCTGACGACGGCGCCGGAATCGCGATAATGCTTTGCGCTCTGGAAGATCCATCATTGGAAGGCATACCGTTGGAATGCCTGTTCACCGCCGACGAGGAGATAGGTCTGGTCGGAGCCTCCCAACTGCCTTCCGATTGGCTGAAAGGAAAGTTCATGATCAACATCGACAGCGAGGACGACGATGAGATAACGATAGGCAGCGCCGGGTCCACCGATATCGAGGCGGTTTTTTCGCCGGAGAGAAGCCGCGGATGCGGGAAGATCTGCAGCGTCTCGGTATCCGGCCTTCTCGGGGGGCATTCCGCCATGGAGATAGATTCCGGCAGAGCCAATGCGATACTTATCGCGGCAGACTTCGCCAGACAGATCGAGGGCGCGAGATTGGTTTCCGCCTCTGCCGGGGCCGCTCCCAATATTATCCCGATGCGCTGTGAGCTCCGGTTCCTCTGCGAGAGCGATCCGAGGGATCTGTTCCATAGCTATTCGGAAAAGATCAGAGCCGAATATGCGGAGGCCGATCCGGACATCAGCATGAGCCTATGGGTCAGCGACGGATGCGCTTCTGCGTGGTCCAAGGAGGCAACCAGAAGCTTTCTGGATTCCTTGCTGTCATGCCCGAACGGACCTCTCGAATTCGATCCGCACGGCCTAAAAACTTCGTCGAATCTTGCCATGCTTTCCTCGCGCGGAGATTCCTTGGCAGTAATATCTAAGCCGAGGAGCTCGGATGCGGAGGCATTGGATTCTTTGATCGGGAAGATAGAAAGCGCATTCGGATAGGCCGGCGCAGAGACCTCCCATTCCGAAGCGTTCCCTCCATGGCTGGAACCCGAAGGATCCGAGATCGTATCGGCGGCATCCTCGGTCTATCGCAGAGTCTACGGCAAAGAGCCCAGAATTGTGGCGACGCACGGAGGATTGGAATCCAGCACGATTAAGAGCAAATACCCCGGGCTGGCCGCTGTTTCGGTGGGCCCTACGATCATCGGCGCCCACACCCCTGATGAGCGCATGAGCGTGGAGTCTCTGGTCAGGACTAAGGACTATGTCTTCGAGCTGGTCCGCGAGCTTTCTCGGGCAAATAACGGAGACTGAAGCAGCAGAAAAATGCTTTCGGGTGGATGAGCGGCGTACCCTCGAACTCGACACGCTTCAAAGACCGGCATTTGAAGAAGGCTTTGGGACTGATGCGTTCCACTGTGTAAGGTACGCGCACTTTCTCTGCTTTGGTTTTGGCGAAGCTTCTGCTTCCGATCTCCGCCACCGGGAAGACGCGGTCTCCGCAGCGGATCCTGGCCGGTATCTTAACTTCGCCGCCGCTGTCGCAGCAAACCAGCCTGACACCTTCTCCGCAGATTTCGAACAGCATTCCGTCGGCATCGTATAGGTCTTTACGTCTCCTGGCAGGAACGGCGGTGCTGAAATCGATCTCCCTGTATTTTGCTTCCGCAGATTCCTTCATGGCCCTGAGCTCCGGGCAATCCCTGCAGACCACGCCGACGGATGTGTCATCTCTGCCGCTGGCATCGGATCTGGCGCTCGCTTTCCACATGAGCCTGGGCCAGAGATCCCCGGAATCCAGCGGGAAGAACGAGGCCGAACGGCAGAAGCGGAGGAAACTCTCGCGGCTCTCGAAAGTATTTGTGACGCCGTCGGTCGCGAGTACTATGGCCATGGGGATGCGCTCGGTCTCATACCAAAACCTGAAGCTGCGAACCGGATCGGATTGGCAGAGGGAGGTCGTCATGTTCATGCGGCATTTGGGGTCGTCCGCAACCGGCAGAAAATCCTCGTCACCGATGGCGGCGGCTAATCCATCGCCGATCTGGATGCAGAAAGCGCAGCTGTCGGAAAGGCAGCAGACCAGAAGCGTAGCCCCGTAGGCGATGAGAGGATCCTGATCAGATATGCCCAAGTTCGACATCCAAATTCTTTCCGCGTAAGAGAGGGGATGCCCGGCATCGTAGTCCAGGACCTTCTCCTTCCATGATGAGACGATCGACTCCGCCAACGTTCCGAGGGCAGCATCGCAGTCAGTACCGGACAATTCCGCGGAACCGTGTTTCTAGATTTCGCGGACGGCTTCCAGAGCGCAATCGACGGCTATGCGGGATCCGACATTGCTGCGGAAATATCTGCTGCCGCCGTGCCCGTCCGATACCGCAGCCGCGGAGAACCATTCGTCGGAGATGCAGCCTGAGCTGTCCTGGCATGGGAGGCCGCATGCGTAGTGGGATTTTCCCGGCATAGAGCCTGCCGAAGCAGAGAACGGCGCCGTATCACCAGCCCGAATCGCTCTCTTCGTCTTCATCGCCCAGCGCATCGTTCTTCATGTCGATGAATGCCTGCTCCTTGAGCCTGCAGGATTCCTCGCTCATCTCCCCGCTGGGATCGAATCCGATGCTCCTGCTTCCGACCGCAGAGCTGGTGACGCTGGCGAATCTTATCGCCTCAGCCAGACGCTTCCCGTTTGTGGCTTTGAGGACGAGCTCGGGATTGCCGGTGAAAGATTCCAAAACCTCCGAATCGAAAGCTTCTCCGATTCCCAAAGCGATCTTCAGGCTGCTTCTGAACCATTTGTTGCCTTTCAGAGCTTCGAGCCCGGAGGCGTAGTCATCTGTGGGGTAACCATCGGTAAGCATGAAAACAACCGGGGCGAAAGACAGATGCGGAGCCGAAAGGAAAGCGCTTCTGGACATCTTCGAATTGAGCTCCCTGAACGCCGCGCCCATCGGGGTCATGCCATCGGCGGATAGCCTCTCCCAGCGGAAGGTCTCCACGGACACTGGTTCCGAATACATCCATTGGCATCCCTCGCCGAAAGTGATGACCGCGAGATGAATGTCAGAATCGGCGCCGCCTATGTTTCTGAGTTCCGGGATAACCTCTTCCATCACCTGATTTACAATACCTATCTTCTCCCCGCGCATCGAGCCCGAAACATCCACCAGATAAAACAGAACAAGTCTTTTCCTTGCGATCGGTTCCGCATCCAGCGGATCGAACAGTTCCTCACCCATCATCATTCCTCCTCAACACTTTGCCTTCGACCCCATGTCCGAATTCTATTCTCATACCGGCGCGGAGCGGGGCGCCTCCGCCGGGCTCAATTGTTTTGGACGCATCGCTGTAAACGGCCGTCCATCTGGTTCCGCTCAAATTCTTGAATCCGAAGAGGCCCGGCGAATTCCTGTTCTCGACGACTCTGGCCGAGACCTCATGCAACTCTTCCGATTCAGGATCGATCTGGAACGAGAATATCTCTGTCCCTTCTGTGAGAACGATGCGCGTATCTCCGATTTTGAGCACGGGGTATTCCGACCCGCATCTGGGGCAGACGAACGCGCCATATTTTTCGGCGGCATCCCCTGCGAAAGAGGTCATGCCGCAGCGGCACCGGAACGATTCCGATCTGAGCCTGGACAAAGCGGATATCCAATCCGTTTCGATGGGCCTGGCTGGAAGGTCCCTCAGGCCATCGCAGAATGCCCTGATGAATAGGTCCCTGATGTATAGCGGATAATGGCCCCACATCTTTATCGAATTCGCGTTCATCGTCTCGTCGGGACGGTTGGAGCGGTCTTTAGGATCGAAGATGAAGACAGGGTTCTCGCCGTAGTATTTTCTGTAATTGTAATCGGTGAGATTGCAGCACCCAAGAACTTTGGACCCGCAGAACGGATCATCCCTGAAGAGCAATTTGAACAGAATGATAGCCATCGAGAATCTATCCGAATAGACGTTGGGGCGGGAGACACCCAGCACTATCTCGGGAGCCATATACCCCTGCTTGCCGGCAATCCCGAAGTTGCAGCCGTCAGCGGCTATATTGTCGCAATCGCAGATGAGAACGTCGCCGGAAGAGGTATCGACAGCAATCCCGCCGTCGTTCAGATCTTGGTATGATTTTCCTGCTCTGTGCAATGCCAAAAAGGATTCCACGATCTGCAGGGCAGCGTTGGCCAAAGCAGTGAAGCCGGAGAATCTGACAGGCAACTTTCTTGGCGGATCAGATTTGGTGACTTTATAAGTCCTCAATATGTCGCTGAAAACCTCATGATCTGCAGGTAGCAAAGGCATTACATAGCCATAGCCATCGCGGAAGGTTTCGGTGATATCCAGAGGCCAGACGAATTTCGGGCTGGGGGCGCCGTCGTTAACATTCTTTCTGAGATTCTCGCGGAAACCTATATTAGACCTGATTTTTGAGGATGTGTACCATTTCAGAGCGCAGGTCCTGCCTTTATGCATAACAGGATAGATTTCGCCTTGCCCGCCGCTGCCCAAGGGAGAGCCCAGAACCTCGACGGAACCGCCCATTGACAATGGAATCCTCTCTCCGACGGATAAAGCGGGCATAAAACAGTGAATCAATAGGGCTTTAATAGATTTGCTGGAAGATGCTGAATGGCTTTAAGGTCAGCATGGATATCCAGATTCATGCCCAATGCAAATGAGCCGAAACCTGGTACGCGGTCTCATTACCATTACAACACTTTGGCCGACCGGAAAAAACGCATGTACGAAAGGATCCGGAAGGCGATGGTATTGTCGGAAGAATCCGTCACATTCGCTGAGTCAATGACAGTTGACGAGTCGATGGAGCTTATAGAGAGCGTCCTGAATGACAACCCTCAGATATTTTGGCTGAAGAACGGATGCGAAATCATGATGGGCAATGGAACCACGACACTGAGATTTATACCTAATCGCTTTGCCAAAGAAAGAGAGAAGCACAAAGAAGCCCTCATCAAAGCTGCCAAAGACATTCACGCGAAATATGTGGCAAATAAATCGGACGCATATGCGATCGAACTGGCTGTTCATGATTTATTCGCATCATATGTAAAATACGATGGAACTGACGACGATTCATCGCATTCGATCATCGGACCATTGCTCTATAAAAGGGGAGTATGCGAAGGAATCGCTAAAGCAGCGGCATTTTTGCTCAACGCGTATGGAGTCGATACTTCCGTGATATTCGGAAGGAAAAAATCGGATAACGTCTACCACGCATGGAATGTGATGAAGATAGGAGCCAATTGGTATCTTAGCGACATAACATTGGACATCCAGGATAATGTGGGAGCACCGATACGGTTCTATCTGAATATGGATGATGCAATGGCATCGAGAACACACGTTATGAAGAAACCGGCGGGCTGCAACTCGAAGAAAAACAATTATTATGTGAGAAAAGGAACTTATTTCAAGAGACAGAAGGATGCGGATAGGTATCTAATGGATTATTCCATAGAGATTGTCGGGCCTCCAACAGAAAGAAAGCTCGCATCCGTGACATATGATTTTTATGTGGAAGAAGACTCGGATACGAATCATTACGTAGAGCTCTTAAAGGAAAAATACAGAAAGGTTGGGATAGGATTCGGCATGAGCGCAGTAAGCGCAGAGGGAAGATCCAGAATCACATTGAAATGATCGGAACGAGAATCATAAATCGATATGAATCAGATTATAAGTAGGAAATGACAGAAAAAACCAGAAAACAAAAATTCGAAACGATCTATGCAATAAAGAATAGGGATGTCTTTGCAGAAGATCCGAAAGCGCTGATAGGATTCATGATGGATCTAGGCTTTGAGAGCGTAGACATCAATATGGTCAGATACCTTTGCAAAACCGATGTCGAGGCTATATCAGAAATTATAGCTGGAAATCTTGAATTAAAAGAAAAACTGGGACTGATAGCTACAAAAACGCGGTTAGATAAAAACAAATTGGAATCGTTATTGAAAGATATAGCACCTTAAATAAAATAATTCTATTATTTTAGAAGAAAAGTGGCGTTCGATGCTACGTTTGGCGCATGGCAAGCTGCCGAGGGGCGGGCCATGGGGCCCGCCCCGCATAGGAGGTGATCCATCTGCAGGTTCCCCTACAGATACCTTGTTACGACTTAACCTTCCTTGCTGAATCTCAGTTCGAACGCCCCAATCAGGAGCGGCCTCACTGAAACCCGACTCGGATGGTTTGACGGGCGGTGTGTG
>JAFXUX010000018.1 GCA_017524805.1 Candidatus Methanomethylophilaceae archaeon | reverse complement strand
TCTTCGTCAAGTTCTCGATCTCTTTCATGCGCCTGTCGATATCGTCGATGCCAACCTTTCTGGATATTTCGATCTGCTCTACGGCCACCATGAATCAACGTATGTCTTTATAATTCAAAAACATTAGGTTCGTGACTATAAATCAGACTTAGTCGATAACAGATTCAAGAACATACAACCCGTTTCTTCACAACTATATACTTACCTAAAAATGGGATACAGAAAAACCTATGGCTACAAGGCATTTGACTACTGTTTAATATTTCCGTATGATTGCCTGGTTGTTATATTAAATCGAGTGATAATCATGGCGGGAAAAAGATACGGAACTGTTAATCGTCCGATTTCAGATATGCTAAATGAGATTCATCTGGGTCGTCTCGGGCTTCCCGATCTCCAAAGACCTTTCGTATGGAATAATACCAAGGTCAGAGATTTATTCGATTCCTTGTTGAAAGGTTACCCTGTAGGTTTTTTCATGACCTGGCAGTTCCCAGACGATTATGAGGACGTCCGCCAAATCGGGTTGAATAAAAAGAACTACGAGAAGCCAACAAGCGTGGTCATAGACGGACAGCAGCGCCTTACTGCTTTGTTGTCAGTTATATACGGAATAGAGGTCTTCGATGACGACTATATATCGCGCAGGATAATGATCTCATATAATCCTTCAAACCGTGAGTTCGAGGTCCGC
Source organism: Candidatus Methanomethylophilaceae archaeon (assembly GCA_017524805.1). Lineage (NCBI taxonomy): Archaea > Methanobacteriati > Thermoplasmatota > Thermoplasmata > Methanomassiliicoccales > Methanomethylophilaceae > Candidatus Methanomethylophilaceae archaeon. The sequence goes on along the minus strand of JAFXUX010000018.1, from coordinate 24,922 downwards.
AGCAGCGCCACTGAAAAAGACCCAAGATTCGTTCCAGACATCTCAGAGGCCTTCAAAAGCGCGATGGAACAGAAATTCGTATCCTTCAGGAGAAGATACATAGACAGACTAAACGAATCCCGTTTGTCAAAGGGCCTTCCCGAACTCAACGATAAGGAAATCGGTGAAATTGAGGGCGGCCTGCAGGATCTGATATCCATACTGAATTTGGAACTGCCTACCATCGACATATCGCGCGGCGTCGATTCCAAAGAGGTCGCCAACATATTCGTCAGAATCAACTCCGCAGGAGAGAATCTGAAGCAGAACGATTTCATTCTCACTCTCATCTCCGTTTACGACCTCGAAATGAAATCCAGGATGGACAGCTTCTGCGCCGACTGCATCATACCTGCTGACGGGACCTCCTACAACCGCCTCATTGAAGCCAAGCCATCTCACATCGTCAAAGTTGTATCAGGGCTGGCGTTCGAACGCGGGCGCCTTAGATATGTATACAAAAGGATGGCAGGAAAGCTCGGCGACAAAGATGAGGAAGGAATGACTGAGGAAGAAATCCGCGTCAGAAGCTTCCAACGTTTTTCGGATGCACTGGACAAAGTCCTCGACCTGAATACTTGGCACTCATTCCTTAACAGCATCGGAGGAGCTGGTTATGTGGACAAATCTTTCGTGGCCGCTGAAAACACGATTGTCTACAACTACATGCTATACCTCATCGGCAAGCACAGATACAGAGTCCCAGTGGCAACCCTCAATGCGGCCATACGCAGATGGTACTTCGTATCATCTATCACCGCATTCTATTCCGGATCGACAGAGTCTACAGTAGAAAGACAACTCAACGATCTGAAGGAAATTGATAGCCCCGACGGTTTCTTGGCATATCTTGACAAAACTATGAAATCTCTATTCACGGAGGACTACTTCGATATAACACTCCCGATGAACTTCAACAGCTCTTCCGCCAGCGGCCCTTACTGGTTCGGATTTGTCGCATCCTTGGTAGTGCTGGACGTTCGCGCACTATTCTCGACTATATCCTTAGGTTCACTGTTCTTGGCTGGCTCCAGCGGAACCAAGAACGCCTATGACAAGCATCACCTCTTCCCGAAGAACTACCTTACAAGCATTGGATTTGACAACGACCGCGAACGCAACCAGTTCGCTAACTTCACTTATGTGGACTATCCAACCAATATCGATATTTCGGATGACCCGCCGCAAGAATACGTCCCGCCCAGAAGAAAGCTAATGGGAGAGGAAGAGTACATCAAGATGTGCGAGGCCCACGCTCTGCCATTGAACTGGGAAAACATGGAGTATAACGAATTTTTGACAGAGCGCCGGAAACTCATGGCCGATGTGGTCAAAAAGGCATACCAGAAACTTGGAACTTTGAGTTCTTGAAGGAAGAAAACACAAACTGATTGCCAGCAAATTAAACTACTTACCCCAATTCAATTCTTTGTGGTGTAAAACAATCACAAAGTATCAAGAATTGTTTCATAAACTTCTTAAATCTTCCAAACGTACTCAATCTTTTCAAACTATACAGATTTGATTCCTGATGGCAGATCATCCCTTTACCGCATTCTTCCTGAGATACTCGCGCATCACCACGAAGAGAACCGCCAGCACCACAGCCATCATGATCAGGTTCACGGCATCCAGCGACCAGTAGATCGCGGTCATCGACACTCCGGACGCGAACCAGAAGAACAGGATGAACATCAGCTCCCTCCCGAACATGATTGCGGTGGAGACGACCGCTTTGCGCAGAGCCTGCAGCATGGAGGTCCCCAGCTTCATCACTCCGTTCAGTATCGGCACCACGGAGTATATGCGCAGCGCGAACGCCATCTCGTCGTGGAGCGGAGCCATCTCTTCGGAATACGTATACAGAGATACCAGCTGGTCCGCGAACGCGAATAGCGCCGCACCCATGATGACCCCGGCAGCCAGGACGAGCTTCATAGAATATCTCAGGGAATCCTTCACCTTGTCCGGAGCATTCTGTCCCAGCTGCACCGACACCACCGGTATGAGCGCCGACATCAGGGCCATCGACGGTATCGTGGCCAGATCCACGAACGTGAACGAATTGATGTACACCACCAGCCCCTCCGCCCCTCCGCAGGACGCCACAAGTCCCTGCTCAGGCGCTATGATTAGACAGGACAGCAATGATTCCAGCGCCACCGGGACCGTCATGACCGTCATGTCCCTGAGAAGGTCCGGTTCGAAGCGGAACCCTCTGACAGAAGGCGAGATGTACATCCTGCCGCGGGCATACATCGCCAGGCCTGCCACCGAAGTGATCATGTACGAAATGCAGGTGGCCCACGCCGCACCCGTGATCCCCATGTCCAGGCCGTATATCATCAGCGGGTCCAGAGCCATGTTTATGACCGAAGCGGAAGCCGAAACCATCATGGATTTCTTGGCCGCCCCTTCGGCCCGCATCAGACCCAGGACCAGACCGTTGAACACCAGCGGGACCGAACAGAGGATGTAAGGCGTGACATAGTCCATGGCCAGATCCTTGTTGTATCCCGCACCGGACATCGAGATGATCGGGCCCGCTGCGAAGTACATCACCGGAATGACAGCGATAGCGGCGGCGAGAGCCAGCATCAGAGCCTGGGATGCCGTCCTGTCCGCGGAATTCTTGTCTCCGGCGCCGATGTGGCGGGCGATGGACGCAGAGGCACCCACGCCTATCGCTATCCCTATAGAAACGATGATGCGGTAAGCCGGCGCTGATATCGAAATGGCCGACAGCGGATCGGGGCCGAGCCCGGAGCACCATATCCCATCGATGAACGACTGCAGCCTGGAGATGAGATACGTGACGAACAGAGGCACGGCCATATGCAGCATGGCCTTCTTCGGGTCGCTCAGAAGCGCCTCCACATCCTCGCTCTTTCCGTTCATCCGCCTTCGGCTGGCGTAGCCGCCCATCAATCATAATTGTTTGCAGAACAGCCGATCGATGCCGGGAATCAGAACATGACCTTCTCGAAATGGAACATCTCATCGTTCTCGTCCGGACTGTCGGGATCGCGATGGCGGCCGTGGAAGTACTCCGTGATATGGAAGCCGCACCTGTTCACGTAGAAATGGATGTTCCGCTTCTCGAAATATGGGGTGCATGTCTCCCAAACCCTGACCTGCGGATACTGCCTCTCGATGGCCTGCCATGCCTGGTATCCTATCCCTTTGCTGTGCTCTCCGGGCGAGACGAACAGCAGCTGCAGGTCTCCCCTGCTGCCTTTTACGGATACGACAGCTCCGCCCACCGGACTTCCGCCAAGCATTATCCTGTACGCATCGCCGCTGTCGATCGACTTCTCGATGGTCTCTCTGGAGATGATCTCTCCGGGCTCCTCGAAGTGGTCGTCGCGGAGCCCGAACTCCTCCGTTGCGCCGTATCTGAAGGCCTCCTGGTTGTCCCTGACGAACTGCTCGCGGTCGGAACTTTCGAGCGGCGCTATGGTGACCGGCGGCACGGCCGTTGCCTGTGATACGCCGGAGGCTTCCATCTCCCGGACGATGCCTTCCACTGTATCGACAGCGGCGGCCACCATCTTAGGGCAGAGCTCGGTGAAGAGGCGGCTGTCCAAAGCGTGCCTCACCCCTTCCGCGGTGGAGATGTCGCAGCCCAATATCTCGTTGCAGATGCAGGACCCGCAGGACTCTGCGAAACGGTCCATCATCATGTCGTTCACCCTGTCCGCGCGGATCTTGTCTTCGCTGCCTCTGTCGGTGAACCCGTACATCAGACCGAGAGCCATCAGCCCTCCGGTGCAGGCGCCGCATACCTGGCCCTTCCTCATTCCGCTTCCGAAACAGGATCCGAGCCTGAGAGCCTGATCCTCGGTGATCCCGCATTCCTCCGCGAAAGCGGCCAGCACCGCCTGGGAGCAATGCATTCCACTTCTGAAATATCCCAACGCCGCCTGCTTATGGTCCATGCCCGTACAGAATCCTTGTTCTATTAAACGGTAAGCCCGTCATCTGAACTGTTCCAGCCAGGCGCAGATGGCATCCTTCGTCCCTTCGTGCATAGGCCTCGCAGACAGCCTGAGGTACTGCTTCTTGACATTGAGGATGCTGTTGTCGTCGTCCACTTCCCTCCAGATGTGGTTCACGCCTTCCGGTGCGAAGCAGGTTGTAAGAGGGATATCCCTGATAGAATCCAGATCGTGGAAATCAGCCGAAAGATCTGCCGTCCCTGTGATAGCCAGTACGGGCTTCCCGAACTCCCTTATCATTCCGACAAAATCCTCGGAAGAATATGCCGCATGTTCCCTCACCCATTTGGCGCTCATCTTCGCTCCCTTGAAGCGGATGGTGTCGTCCTCGGTGGAGAGGCATCTGTCGAACAGCTCGTCCTGCTTGGCGTCCGTCTTCTCCTGGGACGCGACCTTGCGCAGCAGAGCTCCAATGATGCCTTTCTTCCCCTCGAACTGCCTGTCTGCCAGCCTGCTCTGGTAGCGGAGCGCATCCCTCATGGATGTGGCGGCCCCTCCCAGAAGAATCAGGCCTGCCACGTCCTCCTGCTTCGAGAGCAGCGTTGCTATCATGGCTCCCTCGGAATGGCCGCAGACGATGACCTTCTCGGGATCGGCGTACGGCAGAGACTTGAGATATCTGACGACAGAGACGGCATCATCCACTAGGTCGCTGAGCCCGGCGCTGTCGAAGTCCCCTCCGGAGCCGTAGGTGCCTCTCTTGTCGTAGCGGATGGTGACGAAACCCTCTCCGACGAACAGGTCCGAAAGGCCCTTGTACATATCCGTGCGGAACCCGGCCGAGTTCCCGTCGCGGTCCATCTTTCCTGTGCCCATGACAATCGCTATGGCCGGCCTCTTTGCCTCCTTATCCGGATAGGATACGGTAGCCCCGATAGGCACCGCCGCGTTTACCGTGATTTTCTCTTCGATCGCTGTCATTCCATATCCTCCTTGACAGGTGCCGAGATGATCGAGACGCTCCTGACCTTGCCTCCGTCCTGACGGCCGGCATACTTCTCCAGAAGGCCGGCGTATTCGCTCAGGAACCCGTCGAACGTCTCGTCGGACAGACGGAGCATGCAGGTCCTGAGGCACAGCCTGTCCTCCGCCGGATCATCCCCTCCGTATTCCCTGAACCTGTCGTACAGGGACATCAGGAACTGATAGGATGCGTCGGCGATGTCGTCCGTCTCGGCAGACCATTTGGCCTCGTTGATCGCGAGAAGCCTCTCGGCGCTTCCTCTGATTTTCCTCTCTTCCTTGACCGTCAGTATGCCTTCCTCCACGAGGCGGCCGACATGGCGGTAAACCGTAGGGGCGGGGATGTCATCCAGCTCTCTGCAAAGCTGCTTGGTCGTGGCTTCCCCCCTGACCTGGAGGCATTGCACTATCCTGAGCCTGACTGGGTTGGAGAGTATCTCGGAGAGCCTCATCTTCACACCTTTATCATTATCAATAATGATAATAATTAATCGATATAAAACGGTTCTGTGTAGATCGGATCGCATCGATGCTGTTCGATGAATGCGCCCTCTGATCATGGGCCGAGAGAGGTTATCGGTATCACATATACGCCGTCTTCCCTTCTGTAAGCGGCGGAAGACATCCCGCATATTACGGCAAGGAATTCCGGAGGCCTCCCTTTAGGGTCATCGCGGATCAGCGAATCGATCCTCTTCAGATTTTCCGCGCCCTCATCGATCCTGTCTGCACCCAGTTTAATCTCGAACGCGCCCCACCTGCCATCAGGCATCTCGACGATCGCATCGATTTCCCTTCCTTTCCCGTCCCTGTAATGGTACAGCCTACCGCCGTTGACATATGCATATACCTGCAGGTCTCTTTCGCATAGAGCTTCAAACATGAATCCGAACGTGTTCAGATCGTCCAGAAGCATGTTCCTGGTGAGGCCAAGAGCCGATATCGCCAGTGCCGGATCTGTGAGATGTCTTTTGGGGGTCTTGCCGACGCGGACAGACGATCTCAGATTGGGATTGAATGCGCCTTGGTCCTCTATAAGGCACATCCTATCGAGGACCGATGTGTATTCTCCGACCGTATCATCTGATATCGTATCGTCATCGAATTCCTTCATGTCTTTGGCTATGACATTTCTGCTGGCAGTCGTGGATTCGTTGCGTGAAAGGGATTTGAGTATGCGCATCATCCTCGCCGGATCTTTGCCGCTGTCCACCATCAGAAGATCCTCGTAGCATATCTGCCTGGCATATACCGATACGGCCTTGGCTGCCTTCGACGGATTCAGCCCCAGATTGCCTGGCCAGCCTCCCCTCATCGTCAGGTCAAGGATATTGTCCAATGACTTCTCTCTAATCGGAGTATTGGAGAATTTTCCGATGAACATATCTTTCAATGAAACAGAGCCATCCGAATCTTTGGATTCGTACAAAGTCATCGTCCTCATATTCAAGGAAGCTATCCTCCCCAATCCGCTGTGGAACGGTTTCGAATCCTTTTTTGGGGTCGATGAGCCCGAGAGTATGTACATACCTTTTCTTCCTTCTTGGTCGACCGTATTGCGAACTGCATCCCATACCGCAGGAAGAAGCTGCCACTCGTCTATCAAGCGCGGATTAGCTCCTTTCAGAGCATAATCAAGGTCGATTCTGGCTAATTTAAGATTTTGATAATCGTTATCTGCCAGATCTAGCTCATAAAAACTGGAGCAGTGATATTTGGATGTCCAGGTCTTGCCGCAATACTTCGGCCCTTTTATATGGACGGCGCCGCTGATTGCAAGCGTTTCTTCTACGACGGCATCCACCAGCCTCGGAAGGTATCTTTCATTCTGCACCATGAAATCAAGAATGTTCACTGCTTATATAATAAGGTAGTTTTCACCGTTTCTACAAGGCCGTTTTCACCGTTTCTACAAGGCCGTTTTCACCGTTTCTACAAGGCCATTTTCACCGTTTCCATAAGGCCGTTTTCACCGCAGACATTTGTGGCCGACCCTCTCAGACAAGCAACTCCCATCATCGACAGAGCGCTGGCACCCGAACCGAACTGTCTGGAGCATCACATGAAAGTGCCCAATGCGAAATTGAATGCCGCCCCTATCACGACCGCGACGCAGATGGTGGCCAGCGAGACTGTGGCCGTCTCCTTCAGGCCCAGCTCCTTGCCCATGGCGGTCATCGTGGCGAGGCAGGGCATATACACCGACATCACGACGCCGAACACCACGAACTGCCTGGCATCCATGAACAATGTGATGTCCGTTATCCCCTGGGCGGCGGCGAGTATCACCAGCATACCGTAGGACATCTCCTTCCTCAGTATACCGGCGATGAAAGCGATTATGGTGACCGGCGGCAGCCCGAGAATCCCGGCGGTGAGCCACGACATCGGCTCCACCATCGGCTCCAGGAGATCGAACTGCATGAGCACCTCGATCACGATGCTCCCTACGATGAGAAGCGGAACGGCCAGCTTGAAGAAGTCGCTGGTCCTGTACCACATCTTCAGGAGGACGTTCTTCGCCGTCGGCATCTGAAGCTCCGGAAGCTCCATCGCAAGGTTCGACGGCTCGCGCTTGAGCCTCTTGTTCAGGATCGTCCCGGATGCGAAACCGAGCGCGATGAGAACCGCGAAGATCACCAGCACCCAGATCGCTCCGGCGTACCTTCCGGTGACGCCTGTGATCGTGGCCAGCTGCGCCGAGCACGGGACGGCCATGCAGATAATCGTGCACAGTATCATCCTCTCTCTCTTGGAGCGGACCGCCCTGGTCGCGAGTATGGCCGGGACGTTGCAGCCGAAACCCACCATGATGGGGATGAAAGCGTTGCCGTGCAACCCCAGCTTATGCATTGAGCGATCCAAAAGAATCACCGCCCTCGGCAGGTATCCCGAATCCTCGAGGATTCCCAGCACGATATAGAACACCATGATGTAAGGTATGACCAGCCCCAGTATCGCGCTGAGGCTCCCGTCTATGCCGGACATGATGGCTTCGCCGAGGTCCCCGCCGACCTCCCTCCCGAAGTCCGCGAGAGCCGTTCCGACCAGCCCCGTATAGAAAGCGTCCACAGCCTCCGCGAGAAGGCCGCCGACATAAATCAGACAGAAGAAAGTAGCCGCGAGGACGCAGAGCAGAATGGGTATCCCGGTGGACGGCGAGATCGTCATCTCGGATATCCTGTCCTTCCTGGACATGCCGCCCGCTATGGGCTCGACGGCAGACATTGCTATCACGTGGGCGTCCCCGTACCTGTCGCGAGCGATGTGGACGTCCAGCATGTCCCCGTGGGTCTCCCTGAACTCGGCGGACACCTGGCGCACGTACGCCTCGACCTCTAGAGACTCCCTCTCCACGAACATGCCGAGGCCCTCCAGCATCTTGACGGCGGAGCCCCAGGAGACGGACCCGTCCATAGACATGATCGTCTCTAAGTATCCCATTATGTGCCCGTCGTATCTGGTCCTGTATCCGGAGACGGAGGCTTCGCCGGCGGAAATGCTCTTCAGAAGCTAATCGACGCCTTCCCCGGTCTTGGACGACACCGGCACCACCGGGACGCCGAATACCTCCGACAGTTTCCCGGCGCTTATCCTGAACCTGCGGTCCGCCAGATCCATCTTGTTGAGGGCGAGGATCATAGGGACTTCCAGCTCGATTATCTCCATAGCCAGAACCAGACTCGATTCCAGGTTGGTGGAATCTGCGACGACCACGATGGCGTCGTTGGCCCCGTCGCGGAGCATGTCGACGACGATGCTCTCATCTTTGGAGCCGGAAGAAAGGCTGTAGGTTCCCGGGAGATCGTGCACGTTGATCGTCTTGTCTCCCACCATGACCGTGGACTCTTCGAACTCCACCGTCGTGCCGGGATAGTTGGACGAGATCACGCCGACCCCAGTGAGCCTCGTGAAAAGGCTGGACTTGCCTACGTTGGGCTGTCCTATCAGGGCCACCTGCATCAATGGCATCGGCTCCTTCTGACAAATACCGCGGAGGCCATCTCTGCGTCCAGCGCGATGGTAGCGTAACCGATCCTGACCACGCGGGCGCCCCTGCTGGATACGGACGAAGCCAGCATCAGCGGCCTGCTCGGCACGAAGCCCATCGAAATCAGGCGCTTGATGATAGAATCGTCGTCGGAGGTCAGGCGGACTATAGTGCCGCTCTCGCCGACTTCCATATCCTTGAGAGAAACGACCGGAGATTCCTGATCTCCGCAGCCGCCCCCGCAGGAGTCGCAGTTGCCCTCGGATTTCCCCGTGCATAATACGCTGATGCTTGCGCCGGAAACATCGCTCCCTTCGGGACGGATAGCAGCGCTCCCGCCGTCTCCTCTGGTTAAATGCCACCTCGCCATCGCTGCTCCCTCCATTGGACAGGGCCTATGCTGAATGGCCGATCAGAGACTGGACCGAGCCTGGAGCATGCCCTCCAAAGGGCTGAACCAGAATGCGGAAAGACGCCTGTTCCGATGCCGATGTTATGACGCATACGCATGGTGGCGGATATTATTGCCGTATTTATGGTTTACCTAATAATTTTTAACTCTGTCTAATCAAAAAAGAAAAACCGGGCGGTTTTTGGCTGCTAGACACAGATAATGCGCTATTCCAGAAGCCTATACCGGAGGATTCCAGAAGGCTGCGGAAACCCGAACAGCCGCTATATGACGGCCGTCACGTCTGGTCCTTCCGATTCTTACCGGCTTTTCATGGTCTGCCGACGTCATTCTTCAAAAAGAAGATTCAGGAACGCATGGGTTCGATCTCCGAGAAGCGATGAACAATCATCATTGGTAATTATTCTGTTTTGTCGGGCGAACATCTTTAATATTTTGATTGCGTACAATTTAATTGAACACAACTTAAGAGGTTCCAAAATGGCACAGAACGAGAAGCTCATGGAAGCCCTGCAGATGATCGTCACCCACCTTTCCCAGCAGGCGGACGGGCACGCCCTCGAATCGAGGATCCTCGGCGCCAAAGGGTACAGCAAGCTCGCTGAGAAATATGCCGAGCACGCGGAGGAAGAGCGCGGATATGTTATCAAGATTGCCGACCGCATCCTCGACCTCGGAGGGAAGCCCAAAAACGGAGCCAAGCCCGAGACGCCCGTGTGCGACGACCCTGTGAAGTGGGTCAAGTACGACCTCAAAGTCTCCGTCGACGGACTGGCTACCCTCAAGCAGATCCTCTGCCTCGCGGTCGAGGACGTCACGACCTACGACATCCTCAAGGACTACTACAAGGACGAAGAGGAGGATATGTACTGGGGAGAGGCGCAGCTGGAGCTCATCGAAGCCATCGGCCTCCAGAACTGGCTGGCCAAGCAGCTCTGAGGCGATCTTATGGGGGTCTACGGATTCAGAGCCAGGAAGATGGACGGGACGGAGGTCCCCCTCTCCGACTATTCGGGAAAAGTTCTTCTGATCGTGAACACGGCGACCGGATGCGGCTTCACCCCGCAGTACGAGGGCCTCCAGAAGATCTACGACGAGTTCAAGGACGAGGGGCTGGAGATACTGGATTTCCCCTGCAACCAGTTCAAGGAGCAGGCGCCCGGAAGCGACGAGGAGATCCACGCATTCTGCAAAGGACGCTTCGGGATAACCTTCCCGCAGTTTTCCAAGATAGACGTCATCGGGGAGAGCGCTAGCCCCCTGTTCAAGTACCTGTCCGAGAACACCAAGTTCGAAGGGTTCGGCGCCAAAGGGCTGATACTCGGACCTATAGTCAAAGCCATGGATGCCAACTACAAAAACAACGGGAACGTCAAATGGAATTTCACTAAATTCCTCATCGGCCGCGACGGCGAGATACTGGCCCGTTTCGAGCCGACCGCCGACATGAAGAAGGTCAGAGACGCAGTCGAGAAGGCCGTCAGGACGGGACGAAGGAATGGACGAAAGCTACGAGAAGCTGAAGCTGGAGAACCAGATTTGCTTCCCTCTGTACGTGTGCGCGAAAGAGGTGGTCAGGAGATACAAGCCGTTCCTGGACGAGCTCGGGCTTACCTACACCCAGTACATAGCCATGATGGCCCTGTGGGAGCATGAGAGCTTATCCGTCAAGGATCTGGGAACTCTCCTGTATCTGGATTCGGGGACTCTGACTCCCCTCCTCAGGAAGCTGGAGGAGAAAGGGCTCGTGTCCCGCGCCCGCGACCCCAAAGACGACCGCGTGGTAGTGGTATCTGCCACCGAAGAAGGGATGGGGCTGAGGGATCGCGCCCTCCCCGTCCCCGATTCCATGGTCTCCTGCATCTCCCTTCCGGAGGAAGACGCGGCGGAGCTGTCCAGGATACTGAAGAAGATGATGGGCGGATTCGGCTCGCTTCAGCGATGAATTCGGAAACGCTGCAAATTCAGAACTTCGTCCCTTTGAAACTCACCGGCCAATATGAAAGCCATCATCGTGCGTTCCTAACGACCACATGGCACACAGCGCTCAGGAATCCGTATGTTGCGACCAGATCGCACGACCCTTGCTTGTGGCCTGTGGCGGTTACCTTTCCCTCTGCGAGGCTCGCCGACACCGAGCAGACTGACGGGTCCGTTGATTCCCAAGTCAGAAGCTTAAGGTAGTCGGATGGCACGTCGAGGGTCTTCTTCTCTTCCGGAGACAGTTCGAGGTTGAGCTCTATCAATGGAGAGGGTCCAGACGCGACCGCTCCGGGAATCACCGGGATTTCCAGATCGCTTTCCACTTGTAAAATACGGGTGGCAACGACCTCGTTATCTAAACTGGCGGCAACTATGCAATACCCAGCGCTCTCAGCGGTCACGCCGAATTGATGCTTACCAGCGGATGTTCCGTCAGTCATTCTCAGCGAATTGCCCAACAGAGACCAGCGCACATCCCCGATTGCCGTTTCATCCGTGCTTACCAAAGTGAGCACCGCCGAATCTCCGGGCACAAGATTTAGTTTGGAGAGTTCGATGATAAACTTGGATTCGACCGGATTCCCTGGTTCTGCCGGGTCCGTGCCGTTTCCCGGATCGGTGACCGGAATAGGTTGTCCTGGCTGATGTCCGCCATCATCGGAAGCTCCTCCGTGAATGATTAGCGCGGCGCCGGCCACCACCATCGCTGCGAGCGCCATCATCAGAAGCGCCATGCTCTTGTCCATAATCAGAAATGGGGATGTGCAGATAAATCGTTTGCTGGGCATCAGGAAATTATAACCCATATTTAGTACAAGTTTTTCTGAAAACTGTAGATTTATGAATCGCATATTTAAATATATACAAGAGATGCGAAGGCCTGTCTGCCATCAGGATACCCGGCACCGTGACCAGCATAGGGCAGTTCGCCTTCAATTCCTGCGAGAAAATCGAGACCGTAGATTTCTCCGGAACCACCGTTCTCAGGTCCATCAACGACGGGGCATTCCTGAGCTGCTCCAGCATCAAAAACGTGGAGATACCTGCCTGCGTCGAATCGCTGGGTGCAAGAGTTTTCGGACAGTGCAAATCGTTGGAAACCATAAACATCGATCCCTCGAATCCGAACTATACGACTGTGGACGGCGTCCTCTACGACAAAAAGATGGAGACTCTGATCCAGTATCCCGGCGGCCACAAAGGGACCAGCTTCACGGTCCCGTCCACGGTCAAGACGATCGAAGTCAACGCGCTCTCCATGCTTACGGTCCTGGAGTCGCTTACCATTCCCGACTCCGTCACCACCATTAAAGACGGCGCCTGCACCTGCCCCTCATACAACATACAATTGCTGAGTATATCCTTCGGAAACGGGCTTACGACCACGGGCCCCAACCCGTTCATATGCCATCACTTCTTAGACAAGAATGGGAACGAACTGGAACAGACCCCTGAGAATCTGAGGGGCCACACTTTCGCCGGCGAAGATCCCGACCACATGTACATAAAGGAAAGCAAGTCCGGCGATGGCTTCCCGATCTGGGCGATCGCTGTCATAGCAATCGCGATCCTGGCTGCCATCATCGGCCTCGTGCTGTGGAAGAGATCCCGCTGATCCCTCAAACAGATTCCGGACCTGGGGAAAGCTCCCCGGGACCCGGTTTATTTTTGAATACGCCTAATTTAGATCGGAGCAGAACAGAGCGTCGGCTGCCCTAATCTTCGCTCTATTTGTCCCAAAAAATATCCTCGGCCCATACCCCAACATATATCAGAATGCACCTCCAATCCGAGCGACATACTGGGGAATCGCATGGACCGGATCATCATCCACGTTGACATGGACTGCTACTTCGCATCGGTGGAGATGAGGGACGACCCCTCTCTGAAGAACAGACCGGTAGCAGTGCTCTCCCCGGCGGACCAGATCCAGGTCGTCGGAACGTGCAATTATCCTGCCAGAGAATTGGGGCTGCATTCCGGCATATCCCTCGCGGAAGCCAAGCGCATCTGCCCCTCCGCAGTGTTCATAAACGGCGACATGAAGAAGTACCGCGCGGTCACGGAAGAGCTACACAGACTGTGGTCCGAATACACGGACGTCATGGAGCCTGTAATGCTGGACGAAGCCTATCTCGATGTCACCGACACCGCCCAAGACCTGAACGAGGCCAGACGTTTCGCCCATGAGATTCAGAGGCGCATCCTGGAGGAGATGGGCATGGGGTGCTCCGTCGGGCTCGGATACAACATGGTCTCCGCCAAGACCGGCAGCGAGGAGATGAAACCCAACGGGTACTTCGAGATCTTTTCTCCGCAGGAGTTCGTGGAGCTCATGGAGAATCGCGATATCAGCGAGGTCAACTCCATCGGACCCAGAACGTCGGAGAAGCTTCTGTCCGCCGGGATCAGAACCGTAAGGGACGTCCGCGAAAACAGGACGGAAGTGGCCAACATCCTCGGGCCCAAAGCGCGGAGAATCATAGATCTGGCGGACGGCATAGACGAGAGAACCGTCACCCCGCGCAGCCCGGAGGACGCCAAGTCCATCAGCAGGAGCCTGACATTCCTCAAAGACATCGATGACTATTGGCTCCTGTCCGACGTGACATTTCTCATATGCGTCGACATAGGGAACATCCTGGAAAAGCATGGCAAGCTGGGGAACGGAGTGGGGGTCCAGGGAGCTTACAGCGACAGGTCCCAATTCGTATCCAACAGGAACATTAAGATGTGCAGGGACCCGATAGAGCTGCATGAGACTGCCATGTCCATCTTCGACGGGATGCCTTTCCACCCCGTAAGGCGCATGGGAGTGAGCGTATTGAACCTGACCAGGCCGGATCCCAGACAGACCACGCTGGACGCTCTGATGGGCGCTGTGGAGCAGAACGATGCTCTGGATGAAAGGCTGGAGCACATCAGGAAAAGATACAAAATGGAATCGCTGACAAGAGACGCCGTGGACAGGGACAGCATTCGCTCCATCGCGGAGCATATGAGAACGCATAGGGGAAGGCGCCGACTGTCTCCTGAACAATGATCATCGCCATTCCGAGAAATTGTTGCATGTATAATTTTCTCGGAATAGAAATGACGGCCAGACATACGGACAGAATCGTGACGCGGGCCCATTACTGTAATCAATGCATGAATTCGTCTCTGACAAGCGACAGCTTTAGATCTTTGAAATAGGGAAGAATCCCCGGCATCAGCCGGGTAAACGGTTTCATAAAATCGGAATCAGTTCATCTCGACGAACGCCGTGAGCTTCGCCAGCTCCTTGTTGCCGACAAGCTCTCCCATGAAGAATTCGTACTCCTTCTGGAGATCGAAAGCTCCCTTCAGCTCGGGTACGAGCGCCTGGGCGTAGTACATCATCGACAGGATGTACCCGGGGCCGGTCCCGAAGAACTGGCTGAACATCCCGACCTTGCCGGCATAGTTCTTGGTGAGCTGGGACATGAACCCGTCGTAGGTTGTCTGAGCGGAGATCTTATTCTTCAGCAGATAGACTTCCTGCTGCATGATGAACGTGATGTCCAAATCCACAGTCAGGATGTACTCGTTGAAGTCGCTCATGGCGTAGCTTCCGCCGCTGTCGGTGACAAGATTCTTTCCTCCGCACTCATTGGTATAAACGTTCTCGGAAGCGTTATGTGCGCGGACATTCACCGTGGCGGACGCAGCCGACGCATTCCACATCGCGATGATGCAGCTCTTCTTGTCGGACTCGGGAATCTTCGCGACGGCCGCCTCGATCTTCGCCTTCGCGGAGTCGTTCCATTCGATCCAGGAATCCAGCTTCTTTATGATCTGGTCGTGGTTGGCGTTCTTGTATGCCAAGAGATACCCGAGGGTGACGACACCGTTCTCGGACTTTCCCATCTCGGTCACAGGCACGCGGACGACGTCGATCCCAGAGCCCACCTTTTCCTCGAGGTTTGCGGCGGCCCCGGTCGCATCTGCGATGAGGGTTACGCCTCCGGTCGAGCTGTATCTGGTGTTCAGGCTCTTGATGAGTTCGTAGTCGGGCTCGCTTCCAGACCCGAGGTTCTCGCCTTTGAATCCGAGGAACCCATAGTTCCCGCCTTCGGCCATGTCGCTGATGAAACCCTTCACCATGCCGGAGGCCCCGACCATGGCAACAGTGGTCCCTACCCTGCGGAAGACCTCGAACAGAAAACGGCCGATGCTCCTCAGAAAAAATGATAGAAGCCCTGCGACGAAACCGCATGTTATATCTGCAGAAGCCTTCGCCATTTCGGAAGAATTGTAAACTGGCTTCGCGATGGCGCGCATGTCGCAGAGGATCGCATCATGGACAGGAAAGGGGCCAGAGCTTGGGAGATGGCCAGAAAAATCTTCGAGGAGTCGCAGCCGAACGTCCGCCCTTCCGAGGAGCAGACCTGGGGGATGTACATCGACGTGGGCGCATTCCACGACCAGAGCATATCTCTGGATTGGGGGAGCAATGTCCCCGGGAGCGGCGCCCCCGAGAGCATCATGGTCGCCGCGGTACAGTCGCTCGAGAACCGCGGATACCTTGTGTCCGACGACGGGTACCGCTATCTCGCCGAAGGCCTGGAAGCGTATTCTAAAAGGGACTTCCGCAGGCTCCACATGATGTCCGCATTGCTCCGCCGCGAACTCGCCGCAGCAAAGAAAAATCCAGAATCCGGCTACTGGAAATATCGCTGCTACTCGACCCTGGATGATTATCTCGGATCCGTAGAATTCCCGGAAGCAGTCCCGGTGGATGCCAAGAGCAAGTCCTTCCGCGAGAAGGAATACGCGGGATGGCTGAGCCAGCTTATCGGCGGGGCGATGGGCACGATGGTCGAAGGCTATCCCAGCGGGAAACTGCTGGATGCGTTCGGAGAAGTCTACGATTTCCTGACGGAGCCCAACACCTACAACGACGACACGACCTACGAGCTGGCGTTCCTGGAAGCGTTCCAAGAGAAAGGATACGACGTCACACCTGAGGACATCGCGCTGTCCTGGGTCGGGCTCATACCAGGCGGATGGTCCGCCGAGGAGATTGCGATCAGGAACATAAAGAACGGCATATTGCCGCCGGAAAGCGGGACCTATAGGAACCCCTTCTGCGAGTGGATAGGAGCGCAGATGCGCGGCGGCATATGCGGCATGGTGGCGCCCGGAGACCCCCGCACGGCAGCAATACTGGCGTGGAAGGACGCCTCGGTGTCGCATGCCAACAACGGTATCTTCGGAGAGGTGTTCGTCTCCGTGATGACGTCGCTGAGCTTCGTCGAGACCGACGTCGAGAAGATCGTGAGGACGGCGATCGACATGATCCCCGCAGACTGCGAGTACCGCTCGGTCGTCGAGTTCGCATGGGGCTGCAGCCATAAGCACAGGAACTGGCGCGATGCACTTTCCGAATGCGAAGACAGGTACAATGAGTACAACTGGATCCACGCTTATCCGAACGCATGCTGCCTGGTCATCGCCGCATGCTACGGCAAAGGGGACTTCGCCGAGACGCTCCATATAGCAACCATGTGCGGCCTGGACGCGGACTGCAACGCCGGCGCCCTGATGCCAGTCATTGGAATCTCGAGAGGTCCGGACTCCATCCCGGAAAGATACATGCGCCCAGCCTTCGAGAAGCTCACCACTTACATGCGCGGGGATTTCTCGGAGATTCCGATGGATCGCCTCGTCGACATGACGGTGGATGCGACAGCTCAGGCCGGAAAGAGAAAGAACACACGGATCGATGACAGATGATTCGTCAGTAATTCTATCTTCATCGTCACATACCAGCAGGCTGTTGTAAGGTCATCCGTCGTCTCGATCCGATTTTAGCGTTGCAGATTCACTTTCGGCCCACCCCTCGAACCAGTCAAATACCCTCGCGACCTCGAACGAAATATGAAGTGCCCAGTGTGCGGCCGGGACTCCGGCCTGAACCCTTTCTCGATATGCCAGTTCTGCGGGAACGCTCTCCAGCAGCCCGATGAGCCTGTGGCAGACAGCGATGTTGCCCGGCCAAAGAAGGACTATGCCAGGAATTGATCAGATAGATTGCGATCCTTCTGCTGGTTGCCAGGAAGAAATCTCGCATCGGATGCGTTTCCCTATGAAGATATGACCTTATCATATGACAGCGTACAGCACCGGGATAAGCAATGATAATCAAAGCAGTGAAATTCAGAAAGGACGGGTTCTACACACAGCCATTCGTGATGGGCGGAGAATCACAGGAATCCTTCGACCCCAACATAAGATATCGCGGAAGCCTACAGAACTATCTTATCGACACGGGCGAGGAAGTCATTCTGGTAGATACCGGGATTCCTGCCGGAACTCCCGAAGAAGTGCCTGACGAGAAAAGCGCCCTCTTCACGGGGAAGGACATCTGCAGCTATATGGATGCATTCAAAGCTCTGGGATACAGGCCGGAGCAGGTGACCAGGATATTGCTTACGCATAAGCATAACGATCATTCCGGAGAGCTCCGTTCGTTCCCTAATGCGAAGATCTATGTAAGCAGGGAAGAGGTCGGTTCGCCGGAGCTCCGTGGCATACCGAATATCATACCCGTGGATTTCACCGATGGAGCCTATTACAACTTCCCCGAATGCCAGAAGATCATTGAGGGCATATACTACATCAAGGCGAAAGGACACACCGACGGCAACAGCCTGATAATCGCCGAGAATGACGGTCTGTTCTACATGTTCGAAGGCGACATAACATACGTCGACGAAGCATTGTATGAGAACAGGCTCTCGGCAGTGTTCGAGGACCTTCAGGCAGCCAGAGAGACTCTGGACAGGGTGCGCGAGTTCGTCGGCGCCCATCCGACGGTATACATGGGAACGCACACCCCTCAGGGATATGAGAATCTGGAGTCCAAACGCGTCATTGATCTTGGCAATCCCGTCGAGACTGTTCTGGCCGAGGTCGATTTCTCTGAGAAGAAAGGCTCAGGGAAATACGTATGCTCTGTGTGCGGACATGTCTACGACCCTGCGGAGAACGGCGGCATAGCCTTCGAAGATCTTCCGGATAACTGGAGATGCCCCCGCTGCGGCCAGCCCAAAAGCAAGTTCAATAAAACCTGATGATTCGGGGCTTACTCCCGATCCCTTCTGGGCCCTCCATGACATGTCGCATCGAGGGCCCCCTCGCCCATCGATCGGAACCGGAAGACGGCCCGATACCGCTGCGGAAAATGGTTATGGATAACAGCTCATGGCCCGTTTCTGCTGATGAACTCGTGGCATCCGGTCTCCTCGGCGATTTCGAGCGACTTTTTCAGAAGGTCGCCGGAGTAGTTCTCGCTCTGCTCCAGAACCACCTCTTCGGCAAGGTCTGCATCGCCCGCGGACATGATATCCCTCAGATACTCCTCGATCTCCTCATCGTCCGGGACGGCGTCGTCAGGAAGCCATACTTCCAAGGTATATCCGCATTCGAACGGATTCTTCGGCGTGAAATTCTCGGCGAATTCCTTGACCAAAGGGATCCTTCCCGCTTCGGCGGAATCCCATTTCTCCAGATCGCCATCCTTCATGCCTTCCAGGCCGAAGAATCTAATCGCATGGGGATCCCTTCTGCGGACGAGTCCATTCAGCTCGTCCGGATCCATCCTCGTCTCGCCCAGGCATTCCAGAACGAAGTAGTCCTCGCCGTCGCCAGCCAATCTCTTCAGCTCGTATTCCTCGATTTCGCGGCGTGCTTTGTCGCATATCCGCTGCAGTTCCGGCACATCCTCGAAATCCGTGCCCGTCATCACCGCCCGCCTGTACGCTTCTTCGCATTCCCCGTCCGGCCGTTCCAGCGTCCATTCGCATACTTCGTCGCTGCAGTTGTACTTTCCCGCTTTGATCCTGTAATTCACAGTTATTTCCATTCCGTCCCCCCGTACCGTATATGGAATCACCTGGAATTGATATAACAGTTAGTCCGCAGCACAGGACGGCGGAGAACAGGCGCTGTGTTGGGATCACACATATCCCAGTACGGGAAAATGCACTGCGGAGACCCGTCTTCCCTCTGCTAGTGAGGGGCAACACCGCTCTGGCAGCATTCCTGTCGACGCAGCCTCTGATATCTCCGAATCGGGGATATGAGGCTCATCTTCATCACGCACGCCTTTGTCTTCGAGTACTTCGAGGACTCCTCTCCCGACCGCTCCCTCCCCAAAGCTGCTTCATTAACTGCGGAGCCTATCCCGCAAAGACTCTTCTGATTCTGTACTCGATTCTGTCGCAACGATTGCGCCACAACTTCTTTGGATCCAAAGCATAGTCCAGCGCGACTCGATATCTCATCGATCCTTTCTAAAGCGCACCCGCTCGAAAGGTGAGGCCGGACGCGCCGGCAAGAGCCGTTATCATAATCCGAGGAACTCCCTGAGGCCCTTCTTCCTCCTCAGATGCTCCGCGGTGAATCCGTAATGGCCTGCGCGGACAAGTGTAACGAGGTTCTCCAGGAGCTCGTCGTAGGGCAGGTCCAGCCATTCCTCCGGGACCTCCTCGCGCATGGTGCCGCCGTCGTTGTGGCCGCCTCCCCACCACCAGGCCTCGTCCAGCTCGGCCTCGAACGTCCCGTCGTCCTTCTTGTTGATGCAGTACCAGGACGCCCATTCACTCATGCCCTCGATGGGGCCGGAGCCCTCGCAGTGCGGGGCCGAATGGTCCTCCTTGTCGTCGTCGGCGGTGCCGCGCTTGTAGATGTGGAAGCTGTCCACGTCCTCGGGGATGCGCGTCACGCTCACGTCTCCCCTCCTGTACACGGTCTTCCTCGTCCCTGGGACGCGGTTCTCCTTGACCATGAGGTCTCTGAAGAATGGGATGCGGCTGCCGGACCTCGCATCCTTTCTCAAGGCATCCGGAACGCCCTGCATATCAATGTACGTAGAGCCGCCGCCGAAGTATCTGCCGCTGCCGTCCTCGCAGATACAGTAGCGCCCGATTTCCCGGTCCTTGAAACTGACTTTGTATTCCTCTTCGACGTCCATGGTCTAGTCCTTCTCATTCCCTCATATGAGCGATGCATGACGCGGGGATAATCATTTGCTCGTCTTCACTCCGGATCGCCATTGTTTACACGGCCTTCCCCGATGCAGAGGCTGTCACGTCATAGCCGTCAGTCACTGCTATTGCGGGAGGCGTCTCATTGAGATGGTCCCACGGTGACATGGCACACAGCGGAATAGAATCCGAGCGACGCGGTCAAGTCGCATTTGCCGTCCTTGTGGGCGACGGCAATGGCCGTCCCGGCTACGGGGTCCGCCATTACCGTGCAGACTGAAGGATGGGGGACGACCACTGAACCATGGGAAGGAGAGACAGCTACTCGGAGGGAACGTTGACGGCTTTCGAGTCCCCCGGCACCAGTTCCAGGTTCACCTCCATCGCCGGGGAGGCTCCAGGAATGGCAGCTCCCGGTATGTCCACAGGCATATCGGGACCTAGTATATCGTTTCTAAATTAAATTAATTAATATAGCGATAGTCCTATTTCGTACCAAAGGAATGGCTGTACGAATTGGCAAGACCGAGAACGAAGAGCCTCCAGTTCACGAACGAAGAACGCGACGAGCTCCAGCGGATAGCGTCCAGCAGGATGGAGCCCGCAGCTCATAAGCAGCGTGCGAGGGTCCTGCTCATGTACGAAGACAGCATACCGAATAAGCACATTGCTGAAGAGGTCGGGCTTAGCACGGTCGCGATATCGAAGCTTGTCAACAAATGCATGTCCATCGGCCCATTGGCTTCCTTGGACGACCTCCCGCGCAGCGGAAAGGTCGCCACGATCACCGACGATGACAAGGCGTACGTCAAGCACATAGCCTGCTACAAGCCCACGGAATTCGGATACCCGGAGGAGCTGTGCAGCCAGAGCAAGCTCGCGAAGCACATCCGCGAGCATTGCGTCGAAGACAGCCATCCTAATCTTGCCAACATAAACAAGTCCATGGTCTAGAAGTTCCTGGACGAGGGCAATATCAAACCTTTCCGCATCCGCTACTATCTCGAGAAACGCGATCCAGAGTTCGCTGAGAAGATGAAAGAGGTCATCATGATGTACAAGGAAATCCGGATGGGGGTGAACTCCGAGGAGGACACGGGTATGGTGACTCTGTCCTTCGATGAGAAGCCGGGCATTCATGCGGCAGGAAACACTGCTGACGACCGGCCTGTATCCGGAGGCCATGGATTCGTAGGGCGCGATTCGGAATACGTGAGGCATGGGACGGTCAGACTGCTGGCAGGGCTGGATCTCATGAGCGGGCAGATAGTGCCCCTGGTCAGCGAGACCCACAAAAGCTCGATTTCATAGAGTTCCTGAAGATCGTGGACGAGAAGTACACGGATGCGGAGCGCATCCGCCTCGTTATGGATGATTTCAAGGCGCACACCTCCAAATAGGTCATGCATTACTTGGATACGAAGCCTAAAAGATTCGCGTTCGTCTTCACGCCCAAGCACGGATCCTGGCTGAACATAGTGGAGTCTTTCTTCGGGAAGATGGCCAGAGCGCTTCTCAGAGGCATACGCGTTGGCTCGAAGGAAGAGCTCATCGACAGGATCTACCGGCATATCGACCAGGTTAACCAGGAGCCGGCAATATTCAGATGGACCTACAAGATGAACGAGATTACTGTCTAATAAGTTAATGTAATTATGAAACGTTATACTAGTTATCAACTTGATGCATAAGTGAGGATTCGATCCTATTATCTGCGATCGTGTGCAACGGCCCCTGCTGAATCACGGGTGTGATGTATGTTCTTTTGGAACGTTTCCTACAAGACGGTAGGGCGATGTGCCCCGGCATCGAGTCGCCGTTGACCGCCCGCTGGAACGGATTCGTACAGACGTCCGGATGGCACGGATGCGGACTCAGGATGAGAAGCGAAGGCCCTGAAGGGCTGATATGAAAAGGGCCGAGGCTCCGAAGCCCCGGCCGGACGAGCATCCTCACTGCTTGGATATCGCGTCCTTCATGGCGTCGACATGGCTCTGGAACTCTTTTGCCAGGAAGTCCATTTCGGGCATCGTCTCCTTGATCGCCTTGACGATCTTGCTGAAAGCCTCGATCCCCTCCTCGTTCTTTCCGAGCTTCTCGCAGCACTTGCCGATGCCCTCGTAGTCCTCCATGAGGTCCATGTCGCTCTCGACGAACTTCCTCTTTATGTCGAAGCCTTTCTTGTAGTATCCGAGCGCTTCTTCGAACTTCTCCATCTTCGAGAGGGTCTCGGCCATGGTGCTGTAGAGACGGTAGAATTCGGGGTCGTCCTCGCTTTTCTTCGTCTTCAGGAAGTCCATGGCCGCAGTGAAGCAGCTGACTGCCTCCTCGTAATTCTCGGAGTAGAAGTGGCAGTCTCCGATGCTCCTCATGGCCACGGTCATCCTGTCGCAGTCGTCGGGAGACGTCTCCTCGAAGGTCTCAAGGGCCTTGGTATAGTATTCTAGGGCGGCCTCGTAGTCCGATGTGTTGAACAGTCCGTTCCCAGCGTTCATGGCGGCGTCCCCAGCTTCGATGCTGGACTCGCCGTACTTCATGAGTGTCTCGGTCAGGGCGTTCATGTAGTACTCCTTGGACTTTTCGAATTCCCCTTCCTCTTTGGCCTTATCGCCCATGGCCGTGTACAGGGCAATGATGTCCTCGTCCTCGGCATCGTCGGAATCCAGAAGCTCGTCGAGCTTCTTCTCGCATTCCTCGAGCGTCATCTCGCTGATATTGTCGAGTGCCATGATTCATGGTACGCTATTCTAGCAATTAATGCAATCTGAGCTGCACTCGGAAACTTTATCGGACAAGCTATCGCAGGATCCGGGGCTTCCGGAGGACCCGGACGAGCGCATGGAAGCCATTCGTCAGAGGATGGGCGAGGAGCGTTTCCGCAGGGCAATGATGTTCCACCATCACGGCGGGATGTGAACCTCGTTATCAGAATTCGATATAAGTGAGGATGTAAGGAAACTCAGATGAAAGTGATCGGGAAATAACTGTTGGTACTGTCTGAAATGCATTTGTATAATCAATTGAAAAGAAGTTTTCTCGACGCTGACGTCGGCTTTGGGTTATCTGGCTGCAGTCTTTCTGTCCCACATGTACCCTCCGAGGCATCCCCCGCACTGGTCCCTCTCCCAGCAGGGATTGGACTCCTTCCAGTTTGTGCATCCCTTTCTCAGGCAGGACCTGCACATTCTCTCTTTAAGATGAATAGAGAGGCTGACGAGGGCTGGGATGTCGCGGCTCAGCCTCAGACGGACCCCCGGCCTCTCGGCGCACCCGCATACCTGGGTAAACATCTCATTCGGGACGAGGATTCCCGGTATCCTCCCCATGAGGTCTATCTTCTTCGCCTCCTCCTCAGACATGGTCCTCGAGAACGGCCTGAGGGACGGCGTCCCGTAGACATAGTGCTCCCTCCACGTGAACATCTCCTCCGGGAGCATCCGGCGGCAGCACTCTATCGCCAGGTGCTCCAGATCGAGGGACGGGTCGAACGGGTGGCGGTCGTACCCGCGGACCACCTCGTCGCAGCGGAAGACTATCTGAACATCGAATACAGCGCCCGCATCGGCAGGAACGCCGCCATCCTAATGGACGCGGCCTCCGACATCTCCGACACCGCGGAGATGAGGCTCATCTCCCTCGCCTATGCCTTCGTCTTCGAGTACTTCGAGGACGCTTCCCCAGACCGCTCCCTGCAGGGTTGCCTGCTGAGCTTCCTCGGCCTCACGATGGAGACCCTGGAGGACCTCTTCGGCTACGACGAGTGGAACGGCGCGGTGGATTCTTACCTCCAGACTTGCGAGGACATCTTCGACGGCTATTCCGAAGACAAGAACTTCGACCCCCGCATCCTCGCTCTATCCACTGACGCCGACCTCTATTCGACAAAAGCATGGCCGGGAAAGACCCTGAGGGATGCGTCGAAGGCCACCTACGCCGCGTCCCGACTCCGAGCTCCAGCGCATCTACGGCATCGTGCATTCCTCCATAGAGATGTACGGCAGGGACGCTGACCCCGGCCATCCGGACGCCGAGGGCGCTCTGGACCTCCTCAGATCGATCCACCTCGTCGACGAGGAGCTGTCCGGGAAGGATGCCGGGGCCGAGGAATCCCGCATCGACCTGAAGCCTCATCCCTCGCCTCCCGAGGGCTAGACCCCCAAGATGATCGAGGGCTGCGAGATGGACGGCTTCCCCGTGAGGGAGGACGTCTCCTCGGAGGGCCGCATCCCCCGCTTCACCGCATCCAACGGCGAGGTCACGGTCGAGTTCGTCTTCGGAGGCAATCCTGATGAGGATACGCAGGGCCGAAGCCGAGCGCGGCGGCCAGAAGCCCCCGGAGGGCTGGATCTACCTCGCGAGGAGCCCCAAGTACACGAAGACCACCTTCACCGAGGGCTACCTCAACAAGAGGATGAACCGCACCAACACCATCGCCATGAACCAGCACTACGTGGAGAAGATCATGGAGAACCCCCGCACGTCCTACTGGAACAGGATGGCGGTCGCGGAGTACGTGATCTCCCAT
>JAFXUX010000017.1 GCA_017524805.1 Candidatus Methanomethylophilaceae archaeon | reverse complement strand
TACACCTCACTGGTTTCAGTGACCATCCCCGATTCGATCACTAATATCGGGAGCTCCGCGTTCTACGGGTGCACCTCACTGACTTCCATGGTCATACCTGGCTCCGTCCTAAAGATAGGAGACAATGCGTTCTCCGGATGCACCTCACTTGTCTCCGTCGCCATCAGACAAGGCACTAAGTCCATCGAATCAGAGGCATTCTACGGGTGCACCTCACTGGTTTCCGTGACCATCCCTGGTTCGGTCACATACTTAGGCAGCAGAATTTTTTCTGGGTGTACGTCCCTGAACGGGTTCTCTGGAACCTACCAAGGGATTGTGGACGGAATCATGCTAGTCAGTGGAACAACGTTGGTAGCCTGCGCGGCTGGACCAAATGTGAAATCCGTGTCAATACCAGTCTCGATATCTAACATAGACCATGACGCATTCTACGGGTGCACCTCTTTGGCCTCGGTGTCCATTCCGGGCTCAGTGACCACCATCAGTTACAGCATGTTTTCTGGCTTCACTTCGCTAGAGTCCGTCTATATTGGTTACGGCACAGAGTCGATAGGATCTGAAGCATTCTACGGGTGCACCTCCCTTTCCTCGATACATATCCCTGGTTCGGTCACGTACATCGGAGACTATGCGTTCTACGGTTGCACATCCCTTTCTTCGGTTTCCATGCCATCTGTCGCATCCATAGGAGACTATGCGTTCTACGGTTGCACATCCCTGTCCTACCTGTCCATACCATCTGTCTCATCCATTGGGGACTTTGCATTCTATGGGTACATCTCCCTTTCCTCAGTAGACATCCCCGAATCTACCACTTACATCGGTAAAGGCTCGTTCGTCGGTTGTCCCTCGCTGACCTCCATAAACGTGGCCCAGGGCAACCAGAATTACAGTTCGATAGACGGAGTCCTGTTTGACAAGAACAAAAACCATCTGATGGCATACCCTGCAGGAAAGCAGAATGACAAGTATTCCATACCAGATTCGGTCGCATCCATTGGGGACGGCGCGTTCGGATTCTGCACCTCCCTTTCTTCTGTACACATTCCCAATTCAGTCGCATCCATCGGAAATGCCGCATTCTACAGCTGCACCTCCCTTTCCTCCGTGACAATACCGCCCTCGGTCACATCCATTGGGGACGGCGCGTTCTTCGGCTGCACATCCCTGTCCTCGGTATCCATTCCCAATTCGGTCACATCCATTGGAGGTGGCGCGTTTTCGGGATGCTGGTTATTGAACAGATTCTCCGGGTCATATCGCGGAATCATCGACGGCATCATGCTGGTCAGCGACTCATCTTTAGTGTCATGTGCTGCCGGCCCTAAGATAACCTCCGTCTCGATTCCGAATTCCGTGGATTCAATCTCATATAGAGCATTCGCGCTCTGCAGCTCGCTAATATCCGTCGAAATTCCAGAATCAGTCACCAGCATTGGAAATGAGGCGTTCATTTACTGCGAATCACTTGCTTCCATCTCGATACCAGACTCCGTTAACAGCATCGGAAGGAGCGCATTCTATCCTCTTGTTTTCCAAGAAACCAACGGCGATGAATTAGAACAAACTCCCAACCGCCTCTCCGGCCATAAGTTCACCGGTTCCGGGGATGGGGTCCTGAGTATGATTGAGACGGCGACCCCGGCCGCGAAAGTCGGGGATAGGATGTCTGCTGGCGGCCTAGTGTACGAGATATTGTCCCTGAGCCCGGCATCCGCGTCCCTGGTGGGATACAAGAACCTGCCGTCCTCGGTCACCATGCCCGATTACGTGGATTTCCTCGGAACGAGTTACCATGTGACATCGGTGGGAACGAAAGCCTTCTACGGATGCGCCACACTGACATTCGTCGACCTCGGATCCATCGCGACGGTAGGCACGAAGTCCTTTGCCTACTGCGCCAACATCAAATCCCTGACAATCCCCGAGACAGTGAAGGAATTCAGACCCTACGCCTTCTTCGGGTGCTCATCGTTGAAGACGCTGGTGATCCCCGGCGACGACGTGGCCATCGGAACCAGCGCGTTCAGCGCATGCAAGAGCATGAGGAGCATAAGCTTCAACGGGACGGGCGCGACAATCGGTACCAACGCGTTCTACAAGAACAACGGGGTGTCCAGCATAGACCTGTCAACCGTCGCATCCGTCGGGTTCAAGGCGTTCCCATATTGCAACGGCCTGACCTCTCTGACAGTCCCCGGTCACATATCAGCGGTTGGCGAGTACGCATTCTTCAACTGTGCCAACCTTAAGCATATCACGTTAGAGGAAGGCGTGAGAAAGGTTGGGAAGAGCGCCTTCAGCGGCTGCAAGGCGCTGGAGAGCGCGGAGTTCCCCAGCACCCTTGAATACGTGGGGGCCAATGCGTTCTTCGGCGTCAAGTTCTACGACGGGCCATCTAAGATTGGTGCGACCGCGGCAAACCTCGCAGGGAAGACGTTCGTTGGCTCCGGCGGAAAGCTGATTCTCTCCCTTTTATCTGACGGAGACGCTTTCGAGGCCGGCGGGCTCAGATTCGAGGTTGCTTCGGTATCCCTCTGCGAGGTCTCCCTCATCGGATATTCCAAAGCTCCGGTATCACTGAACGTCCCGTCCGAGGTGGTCTGCAAAGACACGTCCTTAAGAGTCGTGTCCATTGGCGCCAAAGCGTTCTACGGCTGCGAAACGCTGAAATCGATGGATCTTGGCTCGGTCAGAGACGTCGGCATGAAGGCGTTTGCCAACTGCGTATCGCTCAGGTCCGTAGATCTAGGCGATTCGCTGACTGAGATCGGTCAGTACGCCTTCTTCAACTGTCCATCTGTGGAGGTACTCGATTCCCCCCAGTCCCTGCAGACCGTGGGGAAGAGCGCCTTCGGCGGCCTGAAATTCATGGACGGCGGTAATGTCCTGCCGCACGACGCACAATCCCTCTCCGGGAAGCGCTTCCTCGGAGCCGAAGGCATCTTGAGCCTCGGCTTCGACGGAAACTTCGCCCTCGGCGGCCTGACATACTCGGCCTCCGTCCAGTCCGCGACCGTCACAGGATGTTTATCTCCAATCGTAACCCTGACCGTACCTTCGGAGATATCCTACGGCGGGAAAACATATGCGGTCACTGCAGTAGGCGACAAAGCCTTCTACGGGTGCGCCACTCTGATTTCGGTCGATCTGGGATCCGTCTCCTCCGTCGGCCTTAAAGCCTTCGCCAACTGCGGCTCGCTGAGGGAAATCGATTTTGGCAGCTCGCTTAAGACGATAGGCGCGTACGCCTTCTTCGGATGCCCCAAGATAGAGCATCTGGATGTGCCTCCCTCGTTGCAATCAGTCGGCGCCGGCGCCTTCGGCGGTCTATACTTCCACGATGCGTCCGGAAAGATTGCCGGAGCCTCCGCAGACAACCTCCGCGGTCATGAGTTCTCAGGCTCCGGAGGGAAACTCTACCTCATTGGTTGAAACTTGATGCCCCAGAAAAACCTGTTTCCGCGATCGGAGATCGGACGATTCGCGGTCACTACCCTCTATTAATAAAACTAGGGGAAAAGGCCCCCTCCCTTTCCGGCCGGCCTCGGGACAAGGGCCCCTTTTCCGGCCTCCCAGCAATTTCCGCCTCCGCCTTCCTGCCGAAGAGAGATGCCCCAGCTGGAGAATTGAATTCATGCGGGGAGCATGACCAGGACAAAGTATGATTCGCAGGATGCACGCAATCTGAGGACAGCATCGATAAAGCCGCAACCCAACAGTCACAGGATTCCGGAAGAATCCATTTGGGGACAGCGGAGCAAAGCGGCCGAAGAACAGTTTAAGATAAGCATGGTCATACTGGCTCCCTGGTAGAATTCGTTTCAACCAGGAGCTGAAGAGATGAGTCACAGCAATCTTCTTGGCTCGAACCCTTCTGAAGGTATTAACGGAGGGGGAGCCGACAAACTCCGGGATGACCAAAGCATTCCGGACAAATTATCAAGCAGAAATAAAAGCCGGAGGCTGCCCTCTTGAAGGCGGGAGCGATAGCAGCCATCGTCGTCGCCGCAGTCGTGATAATCGCTGCCGTGGCGGCGTTCGCGATGATGGGTTCCGGAAACAACGACAACGGGAACGACGACAAAACTTACACCGTGTCGTTCAACACGGACGGGGGATCGTACGTCCCCAGCCAGACCGTCAAGTCAGGCGCGAAGGCTTCCGAGCCGACCACCACCAAATCGGGATACGCGTTCGCCGGATGGTACACGGCCAACGGCTCGGCCTTCGTGTTCAGCACGCCGATAACATCGGACATCACCCTGATCGCGCACTGGAACGCCAATACCACGCCAGCGCAGACCTACACGGTGTCCTTCGACTCCGCGGGCGGCAGCGCAGTGGCCAGCCAGACCGTGAACGCCGGGGCGTATGCCAACGAGCCCACCACCACGATGGACGGCTACAGGTTCGACGGATGGTACAGCTCCCTGTACGGCGGATCCAAGTTCAACTTCTCCAACCCGATCAACAGCGACATCACGCTCTACGCCCACTGGACGAAGGTGGATGCCCCTGCCGAGAGCTATAACGTGACCTTCGTAACCAACGGAGGATCGTCCGTGTCTTCCCAGTCCGTGCAGGCCGGGAACTACAT
The DNA here is from genome assembly GCA_017524805.1 of Candidatus Methanomethylophilaceae archaeon. Lineage (NCBI taxonomy): Archaea > Methanobacteriati > Thermoplasmatota > Thermoplasmata > Methanomassiliicoccales > Methanomethylophilaceae > Candidatus Methanomethylophilaceae archaeon. The sequence continues at coordinate 15,181 of JAFXUX010000017.1, read as the reverse complement.
CAACGTCCCTACGACAACCAGGAGCGGATACACTTTCGACGGCTGGTACACGTCACCCAGCTACGACTCGGCATTCAACTTCTCCAACCCGGTGAACAGCGATATCACGCTCTACGCCAAATGGACTCCGGCCGGCACCCCCGTGACGACTTACACGGTGACCTTCAACTCCAACGGAGGCTCGTACGTCCCCAGCCAGACAGTGGCTTCTGGATCCAAGGCGACGGAGCCCGGAATCCCCTCCAGGTCCGGATACGCCTTCGCCGGATGGTTCACCTCGCCGAGCGGGGGGAGCCAGTTTAGCTTCGGCACCCCGATAACCTCGGACAGGACCCTCTACGCCCATTGGGACGTTGGGAGCTACACCGTGACCTTCAACTCCAACGGGGGATCGTCCGTCCCGTCGCAGACCGTGAGCGCGGGAGGATACGCCTCGACTCCCTCGGAGCCTACCAGATCCGGGTACAGGTTCGACGGCTGGTACACCTCCACGGGAGGGAGCACCCCGTTCAGCTTCGGGCCGATCAACTCCGACGTCATCGCATACGCCCACTGGACGATGGTGAAGACGTACACCGTCACGATCAATGCCAGCGGCGGCGGGAGCGTCTCGATGAAATCCGTGAGCGTCCCCGAAGGCGCCACGATAAGCGCCAGCGGATCCACGCTCACGGTGGACGGCTACAGGATAACCGCGACCCCGTCTGCGTCCACGTCCCAGGCCACGTACTACTTCTCGAGCTGGTCGCCGTCCTCCGGGCAGGTCCACAGCGACATGACGATCACCGCATACTTCAGCTCGGTCTCCAAGAGCTACACGGTGACATTCAACTCCAACGGAGGTTCATACGTTTCCCCTCAGACGGTATCCGCCGGAGGATATGCTTCTAAGCCCGCCGATCCTACAAGGACAGGGTATGCATTCAAAGGATGGTACACATCGGCGACTGGAGGAAGCGAGTTCAATTTCAGCAGCGCGATAACCTCCGACAGGACGGTCTATGCCCAGTGGAAAGAGAACAATGCTGTGCAGTACTACCTCTCCAACAGCCCCAGCACAATCATTATCGAATCCGATTGCGACGAGGCATACATACACGGGACTTCCAAGAACGTGTATCTCGAGATTACAGCCAAGTCGAGGTCGAAGGCCCTGACGATCAATCTCGAAGGGACCACCATGACCGCGCATTCCGGGAATGCCCTCATCAGCGCTCCGGGGGTGGATCTGACTCTGAACATAAGCGGCAACTGTAACCTCAGCGGGGGCGACGGGACTACCACAAGCAGTAACGGAGGAAACGGGTCTCCCGCCGTGATTTGTAGGAATTTGACTATTGCCGGATCCGGATCACTTGTCTTAAACGGAGGCGACGGAGCAAACGGACAAAATGGACAGAACGGTTATAACGGTAGTTCTGGTAGAAACGCTACTCCGGGAAAACTCATAGAAGCTAATGCACAGCCTGGGAGCAACGGTGAAAACGGAGGCAGCGGCGGTAACGGAGGCAGCGGCGGTAACGGTGCCTACGCAGCCCAATGCAATTCCATCAAAATAACCGGAACTCTGTCGGTGACCTTGACAGGCGGCGACGGAGGAAACGGCGGTAACGGAGGCAGCGGCGGTAACGGAGGCAGCGGCGGTAACGGAGCTGCAGAACCGGTAGCAAAGCCTGCATATAACGGATACAACGGCGGGAACGCAGGAAAAGCAGGTAATGGCGGGAACGGCGGGAATGGATCCAAAGCCGCAAGTTGCAACGTTCCTGGTAATTGCACCGTGATTAACGGAAACGGAGGCAATGGAGGAGACGGCGGCAGAGGCGGCAACGGAGGCAATGGAGGAAACAATCCAGATGTAACCTGGGCTGGTGTACTTGCAGCTGTCGATAGCCCTCACGGACTCGATGGAGGAGACGGTGGAGTCGGTTCCAACGGCGGAAACGGCGGAAACGGCGGAAACGGCGTTATTCCGGGCAACGGAGGAAAAGGAGGCTCATCGGGTTCCAACGGTAGCGGAGGAACGCCATCCAAAGCCACTGTCACTTGGGGATTCTGGAGCAAGAGCGAGGATACCGGTAACCGGGGATACACGCCCAGCACGACGCTATACAAAGGTTCCGACGGACGTAATGGATCGTCCATCTGATCCAAAAGAAAAGAGATCCTTGAAACCTATTAATTGCAGGGGCAGAACAACGCCTCTGCATTTTTTAACCTGTTGCATGCCCAACACATGAGATTGGTTGCAAATTCGATGCTCCAATTCAAAGGTCATTGATGTCAGATTCTTCTCTGGCATCAGCTTTCCAAAAATGGGATGAAGCATGATCGCCGGGACATGTGCAGGCACAACTCCGTTGTCATACCTTTGTTATGACCGGATTAACATGGTCGAAGCCCATTCATAATAAATACCACGCACCAGAATGGCCGACATGCACCACAATTCGGTGCGCATCATAATTGGCAAACACATCAAGTCGAGGAACTTGTGAGGATCCTCGACATCGACCCCGTCCTCTACACCGACCCTCGCGTACACGTTACCTCAACTGATGACGAACGGGAAAAAGCGCACTCCAAGGGGGTACGCCGGATCTGGCAGGGCGTTCGTGGACCCTCTCCGAATGAGGGCGAATTCGAAGCCCATAAGCACCAACTGGGTCATTGTCGTTGTCATGACCCTGGGGCTGATATGCGCCGCCTACAGACTGCTCGCGAGGAGCCTCAAGTACGTCGCACTCAACATCGTACTGATCCTGTTTGCAGACCCGGTCTGGAACTGGATATGAGACCAGAAGTTGATGGGAAATCTGACATGATATAGTAGACGCCGGCTAGCGCATCCGGGACGCGAAGCGTTCTGATCGTCAGAACCGGTACGGGCCCGGGAGAAGGGGAATCGCAGTGCCACATCAGAGCGGAAGGTTCACGGGGACGGGAAGCTCCTGTCCAGCTCATGGAAGCGCGCATACGGGACATGCTTAGAGACGGTGATGCACATACACAGAGCCGTCGTCATCAAATCGGGAGAGGCCCGCGAGATCGGGCTCGAAGACGCGGTGATAAGCATGGCCGCCGTGGAAGGCTTCTGCGACTGCCTGAAATACTGCGAGGACTGCTTCTCCAAGGCCGCGCTGGCGATAGACTACGTCGCCAATTTCCACCCGTTCGTCGAAGGGAACAAGCGGACCGCGTTCGAGCTTGCCGTGCGCCTCCTCAAAAACGGCGGATACGAACTGAACGACGACGACGCGACGCTCCTTTTCGTGAGAGACGTCGCGAGCGGAGCCTATGACAGAGAAGAAGTGGAGGAATGGCTGAGACACAACTCGCATCTCAGCACTTCTTGAGGTTCTCGAATACGTAGGCGTAGCGCTTCATGTCCTGCTCGATCTCCTCGTCCGTGATGCCGTATTCGAGCCCGCCGAAAGGGGGGACGCCCTTAGGATCCGGGGCCTCGGATTTCCTGTCCATGGATGCGCGAGCGCGTGCGGGCTCATATACCTGTCGGATTCGGGATGGCGGAATGGACGCGAAAACAATCCGGAAATGATACGATGGACGCGGAATGATTATGGGCGCGCGGAGGCCTCGGGCTCGCCGATAGGATTCCTCCAGGAGAACTGGCTGGAACTCAAGGGAGAGATTGCCGGGGCAATGCTCGCTTCGATTTTCGACACTACTGGTGCGGCTCCTCGCCGGCACGGCAAGTAGAAAACCAACTGAAAGTTTCCCGAAAGGCAACCCCGTTTATGGCCTGGCATGCGGCCATCTCGGCAGTTAGGGGCCCGAAGGAGAAGTTCCGAAGACCAGCAAACAATGAGCGATCCGAAGTCTGGAGCAAACTCGTTCCGCGTTTCGGATGTTTGGATATTGTGTGAAAGCTCCTGCGGCAGTGTTGATTTCGTTTTACGTCTATTTGAATTTGGTGTTGAAGCCTGGGACAGGCCCTGTGGGCGGAAATGGTAAGCCAGCACGTCGCACAGACACACAGCCGGCCGCCTCGCGCGCCCTTGCATATTAGGCCCCCGGTTTTCCTAGGACTTTCCGTGGACGCCCCGAACGACAACCTGGATTCAGCCCGAACTTCCTTCAGAGCGGTGACCGGATCTTCGGTGTCGGTTCGAGCTTGGAATGATGTGCCCTGCCTTTCCGCAAGCGGAAGTTCTTCCGACCCATGATTTTCCCGGCACCCAGCGACGGCGCCGGCGCTGACGCACGCTCGTTATTCCTATCGCCCTTGCGCAGGAGGGCGGATCAGGGGGCGATTGTGGGTTCTCCGGCCTAGCCAGGCGATCGGGGCCACACACAACCCACACCCCCTCCCGCGCGCCATATATAGATATCTTGCGAGGGGGTTTTCGGGGGGTTTTCCCGGGGGCGGATATGGCTGCCGAGGGCCCTGACGCGCAGCGATTTCAGCCAGATCCTCCGTGGTCCCGGACCGGTCGCCGTCTGGGCCGCCCGCAGGCCTCGGGCCGCCTGTGCGACGGGGATCGCCGTCGTCGCCACCCAGCAAAACACATGCTGGCTATGTAGGAATGCTTAAATACTCGTAAAACGGGCAAAACACTTCTTCTGGGGCGGACAGACGAACCGCGGAGACTGTCCACGAAGGACTTCTTCGGCTGCCGCGGGGCACGGGGAACCCCGCGTAGGCGGCGATCAATCAAACACTGCTGGCCATGGGGACAATTTGAAATATTCGTAAAACGAACCATACACTTTCCTCGGACCTCCGGATCCCCCGGCATCGGGGCAAGGCAGAGGTGGAATGGCGAGACCGCCACGGGGCTCGGGATTCCTTTCTCCTGCGTTGCCCAATCAAACACTGCTGGCTATGGGGGAAATATGAAATATCTGTAATACAGGCCAAACACTTGCCGCGGACCTCCGGATCCCCGGATGCCGCAACATTTCAAGGGCCTCCCGCTTGCGACGGGGTACACAATCGCCCTAGCGCCTTTGTTTTTCGCTGAATGCAAAAGGACGTCGCAACTATTCCATGATAAGAGCGGATAGGCCAGCCCCGTTTCATCATCAGGCCTCGACCGAAAAGTGACATCCCGGGGAAACCATTAACTTCGGGAATCCGCCAGAGATGCAACATCGCTTTATCCCGGCAGAGGGATGTCCCCGCATGGCCGAGCATGGAAAAGTCATACGCCTGTTCTTGATGGAGGGGGTGCCCAGCGGCAGATGGAAGTGCGAGCTTTCCAATTGGACGGGGCTCGCATACCGCGTGCCCCGCACGATGACCCCCGGATGCTCCGACAGGCCCGATCTCCGCTCAACCGGGGTATACTTCCTTATTGGCAGAACCGAGGATGGCACAAGGGACAAAGTGTACGTCGGCGAGGCGGAGAGCATCCTTCCTAGGATCTCGCAACACATTTCTAACAGCAGGGAGTGGCAGGACTGGACGGAGTTCGTCGCATTCGTGAGCAAGGACGACGCTCTGAACAAGGCCATGGCCAAATACCTGGAGGCGTCGATCTACAGGATGGCCAAGAAGGCCGGGCGCTGCGAGCTGGTGAACGGGAACTCGCCGACGATGTCCTCCCTGTCGGAGACCGACGAGGCCGAGATGAAAGAGTACCTCGACAACCTCAGGCTGCTCATGGGAACGATGGGCCACAAGTTCCTGGAGGAGGAGGCGGCCTCCACCAGGCCCGGCGGCAAAGGCGAGACGTTCCATTTGGCCAATCCGAGAACCGAGGTTTCCGCATCGGCGATCATGGTGGATGACGGCTTCCTGGTGCTGAAGGGGTCGAAGGTGTCCGAGAATATCAACGACAGCGTCCACAAAGGATACAAGAGCCTGAGGGCGAAGCTCATGGAGGACGGCACCATCGTGGACCGCACGTTCACCCGGGACCACCTGTTCGATTCGTGCTCGGCGGCCATGGTGGTCGTGGCGGGCCGCATCGACCATCCCTGGGGCTCCTGGAGGACCGACGATGGCAGGACCCTCGACGAAGTATACAGAAAGGGGCCAGAAGAACCGCGCACCTAAGTGGATGGCATGTCGGTGGGCGGACCCCTGTGCAAGTCGCGGGTCAATCGCGGAGATGATATGAGTCCACGCTGAGCAATTTGTCTGGGAGAGCTTCCGTTTCTACGTTCATTATAAGCCCCCTGCAGACCGTGCACAAGTGGAACCTAATCCTGAACGTATTGACACATCTTATGGTCGTCTGGAGGCCCTCGATCGCCCACGGATCTACCTGTACAACCGGGTCATACACACTCTGCGCTTCGGAAGGCAACACATCGAGTTCGATGAGTTCCCCCGCCCCCAACCTGGGCAGCTCCTCCCCTTTCACATCGGCGTATTTCTCTGCGGCATCCAGCTTCTCGAGATCCCAATCGCCGTACCTCTTCAGGACCCTGTCGTTCCGTTACAAGAACATCGAGATCCAGCCCGATCCGGTGATATTAGCAGGGCGCGCCTTCGTCAGTACCAGCAGGACGCTCCGCATAGCCGAGAACGCCCGGATGCCATGCTGCTGCCACGGACCCAGCCGTGCCGGTTGGTGCCCCTGACCTACAGGGCGCCCCTCCCCCCGCCTCCCGCCGGACCGGTTCCCTCCACCTTATCTCCATATGTTCCCGCAGATGGGCGCCCCCAGCGACCTGATAAGGGCCTGGAAACCAGAGTTTCCTCTTCGAGGCCCCCGTTATGGGAGCCTCAGAACATGCCCGAATCCATCGCCAATGCTTCCCTGGGTCCCGCGAAGCCCGGCTCAGCCGCAGGATCCACATCAACAGGCCGCGGCGAGTGGTTAGGGTCTTACCAAATATATATTATAACAATTATAACTATTATTACAATAATTGCAATAATTACATATTAATACTATTAATATTGCAAAACCGATTTTGATACATGGCAGGGATGGTGGCGCACATCAGAAATGATGGCACTATGCAAGATTTGGAGAATCACCTCATCGCCGTAGGAAAGATCGCTGAGAATAACTGCAACAAAGTAGGGCTTGACGACGTGGGATTCCTTTTGGGCCTCCTGCACGATCTCGGAAAAGCCACGGATGAATTTCAGAGCTATATTATGGGCCGTTCCGTAGCCTCGCGGGGGGAGATAGACCACTCCACCGCCGGCGCTCAATACCTGAATGAAATCTCCGGGTACGGTTCAGATCTCAGCAAGCAATTGTCAGTGCAGATAATGGCTCTGGGAATCATGTCCCACCATTCGGGGCTGATCGACTGCATTGACGGCGAGGGCAGGGACGTATACGGAGGCCGCATAGGGAAAGCACGTTCCAAGACGCGGATAGATGAGGCCATGCGTTCTATAGGCCCCGGATATAAGAACCTGGTGGATGACTGCGCAATGCGGGCTCTGGATTCCATGGAATCCCTGGTGAACAAAATAATCAAGTGCTCTAAGGACAAAAAAGACCGTGGCCTATTCGCTCTCGGGCTTCTTTCAAGATTTGTTCTCAGCTGTCTGATTGATGCGGATCACAGGGATACGTCGGAGTTCGAGTACGGGAAAAAAGAACCTAAATCTGCAGATTGGGGCAGGCTTTCTGACTTATTGGAAAGCAAATTGGAAAGCTTCGACAGACAGGATAGCATATCCGAAATTAGGTCGAAGATATCCGATTCTTGTTTCATGGCTTCTAGCAGGGCGCGTGGAATATACACCCTGTCAGTCCCGACGGGCGGAGGGAAAACGCTTTCGAGCCTCAGATTCGCATTGAACCATGCCAAATCACACGGCATGGATCGCATCATCTATGTGATCCCTTACACGTCCATTATTGAGCAGAACGCCAAAGTGATCAGGGATGTGCTATCCGATGACGGCAGCATCGTATGTGAGTACCATTCCAACGTGGACCTCGGCAACGATGACGACAGCTCTAACCTTCGCTACGACCCCTGGGACGCACCCATCATAGTAACCACGATGGTGCAATTCCTTGATACACTTTTCAACTCCGGGACGAGACGCACCCGCCGTATGCAGAGCCTCGCCAGGGCGACCCTGATATTCGATGAGATCCAGACCCTCCCCGTGAAGACCGTGTACATGTTCAACGAAGCCATCAATTTCTTGACAAGGTGGTGCGGATCCACTGCGGTCATGTGCACTGCCACCCAGCCCCTGCTCGGAGAGATAGATCATTACCCGTTGGCTACCACTGACAATTCCGAGATAGTTGATGACATTGCAGGATTGGAGGAATCGTTGAGGCGCGTCGTTCCCGAGGTCAAGAGGGGGAAGTATGATGCCGGAGCGATATCTCAGCTGGTGGAAGAGCTCATCGAGAATTACGAGTCCATTCTGGTGGTGACGAATACCAAATCGATGGCCGCGGATGTATACGGCAACGTGGTAGGGTCCATTCCGCCCGCTGTATCGTCGTACCATTTGAGCGCCAATATGTGCCCAGCCCACCGCTCCGACACGATCGCTCAAATGAAAAAGGTTCTCGGAAAAGGAAAGGTCGTATGCGTGAGCACCCAGCTTATAGAAGCGGGCGTAGACGTAGACTTCAACGTGGTGATACGCTGCATGGCAGGGATAGACTCCATAGTTCAATCCGCAGGGCGCTGCAATCGCAACAACAAGATGCAGGGCCTCGGAAGGCTGTTCGTCGTCGAGACCGACGAGAATGTGAGCCACCTCAAAGACATAGAGGTTGGGCGCAGATGCACGCGCTCCGTAATCGAAGAGTTCGACGACATATTATCCCCCGAATCCGTGTCACGCTATTACAGATACTATTTCTTCAACCGCTCCGAAGACATGCGGTATCCTACGGGGAATCCGGACCGCCCCCTGTTCCAGATGCTATCCGTCAACAGCGAGGCAGCGAAAATGTTTGTCGGCCGCTATGGGGCGAAGCCCAAGCTCCTCCGCCAGTCCTTCTCGGAAGCCAACCGCTGTTTCGAAGTCATAGAGGGCGTCCGGGGGGTCATTGTAAGCTACAACGACGAGTCCAAGGAAATCATTTCATCGCTCTGCTCCGAGAATCCCGGAGAAGATTCCCGCCAGCTGATGAGGAAGGCGCAGAGATATACAGTCAACACATACCGTTTCGACGAGCTGATGAGATCCGGCGCCATCAAAGAGGTGGCGGAAGCGACCGGCATATACTACCTGGTGGACGGATTCTACGACGATCATTACGGATTGAGAGAGGATTCCAGGATGGAAACGATGATTATGCGAGGTAAACCATGATGAACACAGTTGAATACAAGCTTTGGGGGCGCCGGGCGCTGTTCACAGACCCCGTTTCAAAAATCGGGGGCGAGAAATACACATATCCCATACCGACCTATCAGGCCCTAAAAGGGATTACCGAGTCGATATACTGGAAGCCCACGATAATATGGGTAGTGGACGCAGTTAGGGTCATGAGGCCCATACGCAACGAGTCGGTGAACGTCAAGCCTCTGGAGTACGGCGGCGGCAATTCTCTTTCGATTTACACCTATCTTGCCGACGTGGAGTACCATGTCAGAGCCCATTTTATCTGGAACAGGAATCGCCCGGATCTCGAGAAGGACCGCATAGACGGCAAGCACTACAGCCAGATGAAGAGGGCGATAGAGAAAGGAGGCAGGCGCGACATTTTCCTGGGAACGAGAGAGTGCCAGGGCTACGTGGAACCTTGCCCTTTCGATATGGGCGAGGGCGCATACGACAATCTGGAGAGCATGTCGTTCGGCCTCATGTTCCATGGATTCAACTATGCCGACGAAACGGGCGACAACGTTCTGGACGCCCGTTTCTGGATGCCGGAGATGAAGAAGGGCGTGGTGGAATTCCCGCCCCCAGAAGATTGCAGGCTTCGCAAGCATGTTCGCGACTACACCCCCTGTGCAGTGCAGATATCAGACGAGGGGGATGAACGATGGGCTGGATGGAGTCTTTGATCCATGTCTACGACGCTTGTGTGGGGAATCCTGACTATATGGCGGGGGAAGATCCACTCCTGCCGATATGCCATATCAGCGTACAGGCGCACATCGAGATTACTCTAAGCAAAGACGGGGAGTTCGTAAGAGCCGATGCGGTCCCCAAAGGCATGCAGACCACCACTATACCTTGTACCGAGAGTTCCGCAGGAAGAACATCGGGACTGTCCCCGCATCCTCTTGCGGATAAGCTTCAGTATCTCGTCAAGGACTATCCCTCACACATATCTTCGGATTTGTTATCCAAGAAGAGCTCAATTCCGAAATCCGGTTTTTCTGACTATATTGACCAGATAGACGGGTGGTGTTCCAGCGATTTTGCCTGCGACAAGGTCAGAGCCGTAAGGGACTACGTGAAATCCGAAAGGCTTCTCGAAGACCTCAGAGGATCGGGGATCATAGAACTGGACGACGAAGGACGCTTCAAAGGAAAGGACGAGTCCCAGGGATGCCCGTTATTCACGATATCGAAGATCAACGGAGGCCAGGAAGGCGCATTCATACGCTGGCGCGTGGAGGACCCAGATTCCTTAGAAAAGGATACGTGGAAGGATCCAGAAGTTCAGCGTTCATGGATTGAATACTATACATCTCAGATGAGTGACAGCGGCCTGTGCTATGTCACCGGGAAGAACGTCCCGCTGGCCAAAAACCATCCGAGCAAGATACGCAACGCTGGCGACAAAGCCAAAATAATATCATCCAACGATACAAGCGGCTTCGTCTTCAGAGGAAGGTTCGAGAATTCAGACCAGGCATGTGGGGTCGGCTATGAGGCCACGCAGAAGGCGCACAACGCGCTGAGATGGCTGATATCCCGCCAAGGATATTCGGAGGACACATTGTGCGTGGTGTCGTGGACGGATGCGATGGCTCCGGTCCTCAATCCTGCCGAAGGCGCGGAGGAATTGTTCGAAATAGAAGATGTATACACAACCGGGGTCGAAGCCGGTCGCAGGCTCAGCATGCGCATTCGCGGATTCAATTCAAGGCTAATTACGGACCGTGTTACGGTGATGGAGCTGGATTCGGCAACCCCCGGCCGCATGTCGATTTTGATGCATCGCGAGCTGTCGGGATCGGATTTCATCGAGAGGATCGAGAAATGGCACAGCTCGTGCGCATGGATCCACACATATTATTCCAAGAAGGATAAGGAGGGCAAACAAAAAAGAATCGCTTTTGTAGGGGCGCCGTCCCCCAGGGACATGGCGTTGGCGGCTTTCGGGCACAGGGCAGAGCCCAGAGTCGTGGCTTCGACAGTCAAACGCATTCTCCCGTGCATTCTGGACGGGACACCAATCCCACTAGACATCGCTGAAAATGCTGTCCGCAAAGCTTCCAGCCCCCTGTCGATGGAGGAATGGCAATGGAGAAAGACTTTGAGCATAGCATGCTCGATGTTCAAAAACATAAAAAAAGGAGAGTATGAAATGACATTGGAGAAAGAACGCGACACGCGCGACTACCTGTACGGCAGGCTCTTGGCCGTTGCCGACGTTTTGGAAAGGAGCGCATTGCGTGAATCGGGTGAGACCAGACAGACCACTGCCATGCGCATGATGCAGAGATTCTCGGAATTCCCCTACTCGACATGGAGAACCATAGAGCTGGCGCTCGTTCCGTACAGGGCGCGCCTTGGTGCCAAATCCGCGTATTATGACAGATCGCTGTCAGAGATCATGGAGAAATTCGACAGCGTCGCGTTCGCGGATGACCACAGACTCAGCGGAGAATTCCTGCTGGGATACCACTGCCAGATCAACGAATTGTACAGAAAGAAAAACGATAATGAAGAGGAGAAGGAGGATTAAATATGGACAGCATTAAGAACAAAATCGATTTCGCAGTGATTGTGAGCGTCAATGGGGCCAATCCCAACGGGGATCCTCTGAATGGAAACCGTCCGCGCGTCACCATGGAAGGGCTGGGTGAGATCTCCGACGTCTGTGTAAAACGCAAAATAAGGAACAGGGTGCAAGACATGGGAGGCTCCATTTTCGTTCAGTCCGACGACAGGACGATTGATGACTTCAAAAGCCTCAGGGAGCGTGCCGACAAGGTCCTGAAGCAGTATCCGAAGAGCAAGGATAGGAATGGGTTCGTCGAAGCGGCATGCAGGGAATGGTTCGATGTCCGTGCCTTCGGTCAGCTGTTCGCCTTCAAAAGCTCCGACGGCATCGACGCAGTATCCATCGGGATAAGAGGCCCCGTCACCATCAGGCCGGCTCTCTCGGTATGCCCCGTCTGCACCACCAGCAACCAGATCACCAAATCCGTGAATTCAGAAACTGGGGAGAAGAGGGGGGCCGACACGATGGGGCTGAAGCATCGCGTGGACCATGGACTTTATGTAATCTATGGCAGCGTCAATGTTCAGCTCGCTCAAAAGACGGGCTTTTCCGATGAGGACGCCAAGACACTCAAAGAGGCCCTTCTGACTCTGTTCCAGAACGACTGCTCTTCAGCCAGGCCAGACGGAAGCATGGACGTGGAAAGGCTGTATTGGTGGAACCACAACTGCCCCAGAGGACAGTATTCTTCGGCCAAGGTGCACTCTTCTCTGAAGATAAAGCCGCTTTGCAGCGATCCAAGAAGGATGGATGACTACGAGGTGGCAGTCGATAGACTAGAAGGGCTGGAGCCCGAAATTTACTGACAAAAGGGGCTAACACCCCTGTCCACCACCATGTCCTACACAGAAGACGACTATCTTCAGCTATCAGGCATACAGCATTTCAGCTACTGCAGAAGACAGTGGTACCTTATACATGTCCTTCAAGCCTGGGCGGACGATGAAAGAACCGTTTCGGGTGACCTGTTTCACAGGACAGCTGACGATCTGTTTAAAAAGGAAAGAAGAGGGGACGTTGTAGTTTCGCGCTCGATACCAGTATCATCATCGAGCCTTGGCGTATCTGGAAGATGCGATGTCGTGGAATTCAGAAAGGACCCCTCGGGCGTGATCGTTCCGCAAATAGGATTCAAGTGCTCAATAACGCCGGTAGAGTATAAGGTAGGGCGCAAAAAGGCAGGAAAATGGGACGAAGCCCAGCTATGCGCCGAAGCAATCTGTTTGGAGGAGACATTCGGCACGACCATAAATTCTGCATTTCTATACTACGGGCTAGAAAAGAGGCGCACAGAGGTCATGCTTTCCGACGAACTTCGTGCCTATACTCGCGACATCGCAAGAGAGATGCATGAGGCTTACGATGAAAAGCAGCTAATTAATCCGGAATACAACAAGGACTGCAAGAAATGCTCGCTTATGGACCTGTGCATGCCCTCGTTAACCAAGGATGTCGATGCATATATTGAAGCTAACAAATGGTGATTGATTGAGGAAACTGCTGAATACCCTTTATGTGACAAACCCCAACGCATACTTGTCCAAAGACGGCTCCAACATAGTTGTCAGCACGGACAAGAACGAGATAGGGAGACTCCCCATCCACAACATCGAACAGATCGTGTGCTTCGGCTACCGGGGAACCAGCCCTTCTCTCATGGGCTTGTGCGTCGAGAACGGCGTCTCGCTTTGCTTTGTGACTCCGAACGGGAAATTTATGGCTTCTGTCCAGGGCGAAGCCAGCGGAAACGTTCTGCTTAGGAGGGAGCAATACCGGATAGCAGATGACGACATCAGGTCGATCCAGATAGCCAAAAACATGATAATCGGAAAAGTTGTGAACTCCCGCGCTGTGCTGAGAAAGTTCAAGAACAACCATGCAGACTCGGCGTATATCATCAGCATCAATAGCGCTATCGAAAAAATTACCTCTTTGATAGATTTAATCGATTCAGCCAGCGACAGCACCTCGCTACGCGCATTGGAGTCGGAGGCCGCGAGAATCTATTTCGGAGTGTTTGACGCCCTGATACTAAAGAGCAAGGAAGACTTCTTTTTCAGAGAACGCAACAGGAGGCCTCCACGCGATCGTGTAAACGCCATGCTATCATTCGTGTATTCCATGCTGGCCAACGATGTGAGGAGCGCATTGGATTCCGTGGGCCTAGACCCATTTGTCGGATTCCTTCATGTTGATCGCCCGGGCAGGCCATCTATGGCATTGGATCTGATGGAGGAGATGAGACCTATTGCGGATCGTGTGGTGCTCACGCTGATTAATCTGAGGTCCGTAGATCCAGACGGTTTTATCGAGAAAGAAGGCGGATCAGTGATCATGAAGGAAGACACACGCAGATGCGTTATCGCTGCTTGGCAGAGTCGCAAAAACGATGAGATATACCACCCCTACATAGAAGAGAAGATAAAAATCGGTCTGATACCGTTCATCCAATCCAGTCTGCTGGCAAAATGCATCAGAGGAGAAATAAACGGGTATCCTCCGTTCATAACAAGGTCGAATGAAAAATGATGATCCTTGTGACGTATGACGTCGATACTTCATCTCCAGAGGGACGGTCACGTCTGAGACGCGTCTCCCGCACATGCCTGAATTACGGGCAGAGGGTCCAGATGTCCGTTTTCGAGTGCATCGTTTCCCCATCGCAGGAGGTACTTCTGAAAAAAGAGCTTCTTGATGCTTTGGATCTGGAGTCGGATTCGATCAGAATCTACCATCTTGGAAACAATTATAGGTCCAGAATATGGGCTGCAGGCGTCGAGAAATCATTGGACCTGGATGAGCCGCTGATACTATGACTAAATGGAAGTGAACATAATTCTTCAGTGAGGATAGTATCCAGAAATGGCCTTGAAACAAACAGTATTTTCTAAATTCGTAGAAATAATATGAATTTCGTAACAGATGGTATTATTAATCTATCTGATATTTAAGCGATTATGTCGCACCCTTCGTGGGTGCGTGGATTGAAACGGTTATCGAAGTCAGGAACTGCTCCCAGCTGTAGGTCGCACCCTTCGTGGGTGCGTGGATTGAAACTTGGAGCGGGCCAGCGGCACCCTCTCGTACTCGTGGTCGCACCCTTCGTGGGTGCGTGGATTGAAACCCGCTTATGCTGACGGCCTCGGACAGCTCCTCGGAGTCGCACCCTTCGTGGGTGCGTGGATTGAAACATGATGTCGGATATGGACTTCGCGGCGCCGTCCGAGTCGCACCCTTCGTGGGTGCGTGGATTGAAACATAAATGCGCTTAGCATCACCGAACATCCCTTCCGTCGCACCCTTCGTGGGTGCGTGGATTGAAACCGCATAACGGTATGTGGAGTTGTAGAAATCCCGGGTCG
>JAFXUX010000016.1 GCA_017524805.1 Candidatus Methanomethylophilaceae archaeon | reverse complement strand
GAACGTGGGGAACGATTACACCGTCACGCTCGAGGTGTCCGGCGCCTCTTTGCAGCTCTCCACAGCCGCGGAGGCCGGGTTCGCATTTGACCATTGGGTCATCGGCGGCAAGTCGAACGCCGGAAAAACCATAGCCATTTCTGTAGGCTCTGACGACTTGGAGGTCAAGGGCGTATTCGTCCCCGCAGCCTCCCATAAGCTCTCTGCGACCATCGACAACGGATCCGTCCAGATCGACGGCGAGGCCGTGACCTACAAGCTCGTGAAGGAAGGCTTCCAGGCGGTCCTCAAGGCCGTTCCCGCCGACGGATACAGGTTCGTCGGATGGTACTATGGAGGCAGCTGCGTATCCATATCCGAGGAGTACGCCGTGACCATGGGCCAGTCCGACATGGTGTTCGAGGCCAAGACCCAGAGAACGGTTTTCAATGTCAGCTTGTCGGCGTCCAACGGGACCATAGAGGTGAACGATGTTGATGTAGGGGCCACTTATTCAGGCACCATTAACGTTGGTGGTACTATAGTATTCAAGGCCATTGCCGCCGAGGGTTTCGCATTCAGCACCTGGACCGTGAACGGCAATGTCTACAACGCCAACAAGATCACCGTCACGGGGGCTTCTGAGGACATCACCGCGGTCGCAACCATGGTCAAGGCGGCCGTCCGCACGGTCACCGCATCCGCCGACTACGGGACCGTGTTCATCGACGGGGTCTCCTGCGGCAAGGCGGGAAGCGTCCAGGCATACGACGGGAAGGAGGTCACCATAAGCGTCGACGTCCCCTACGGGTACATGCTCAGGGGATGGACCTACGACGACAAGTACGTCTCCACAGATCCATCCTTCACCTTCAGGGTCTCCGGGGACATGGCCTTCAAGGCCGTCGTGGTGAGCACCCTGCACACTCTCACCTTGAAGGCGGTCAACGGCGGGCTCATCATCAACAGCGCCAACGTCGGCTCGGAGTACACCGCCCAGCTCTACACCGGCGAGTCGCTCGTCGTCAGCGCCGCCCCCAGCGCAGGCAACACCTTCTCCGAGTGGGACATCAACGGCAAGAAGTATGGATCTGGCTACCAGGCCATCGAGATCAGGATGGGGTCCGAGGACATCGTCGCCACCGCGTACAACGTCTCGATGGCAGACTGAACCCTTCACATTGCTGCCACGAACGGAACAGTCAAGGTAGGGTAAGAGGACGTCGGGGACTCCCGTGCGACATCGAGGAGTCCCCTGGCCAGAAGCTCATCCTGATTGTGGTGGCCGGGTACGGTGTGGACATCACGGTCAAGATCGCGGTCGACGTTCGATGCTAGAAACCTAAATCGTCCCTCCTTTGTGAGGGGCCATATAATAATTGCAATCTTTCGAGACCTGATTGCGATTACAAGGCTTCTAGTTTGAACAGTTCACAAGTCACAGCAGCCCTTTGTACGACGAGTAGAGCTCCTTAAGTATCCCCACAAGACGGTTCACAGAAGGGCGTTCCTCATCATCCCTCAATGCGACCGCGCAATCGAAATGCTCCGGGCAGTCGAATGGGATCCACCTGTAGCCGGGATCCATGCCCATGAGGAATCCCGGAGACAGGCATACGCCGCTGCCCGCCGCCACATTCACCATCGTGGTATCGTGGTCGTGGCTGTTGTAGTACCCGACGTTCTCGTTGTCTATGACACGGCTCTGTACCGCCTGTAGCTGCGGCGGGGATCCTCCGCCCACCATCAGAGTTCTTCCGCGGAGGTCGCTCTCGGATACCATGTCCCTCGATGCCAGGAAATCGTCGTCCCTCACAATGAGGTATATCCTGCTGTCGTACAAGTGCTCCTCCCTTATGCCGGGGGATTTGGAGAAATAGCCGGTTTCCGTGAACTCGAGGTCGATGTCCCCCGAGAGGAACCTGTCGAATTCACCGTAATCATGGAAAACGGGGGTGACGTGGACATCGGGATACTCTGACGACAGGGCCCTGATCGCTTCGGGAAGCAATCTCAGGGCAGGTCTGGCCGGCAGTCCAATCCTTATGTCCTCCCTGTACCTCCCGCCGATGTTCTGGCATTGTTCCACTGCTTTTCTCATCTCGACGCGGATATTGAAGAGCTGGGAACAGAACTGTTCCCCTGCGGGGGTGATGACGAGGTTTCTCCCTGCCCTTTGGAATATCTCGAAACCGACCTCGGATTCTATCTGTCTGATCTGGTAGGAGAGGGTGGGCTGGGACACGTTCAGAGAATCGGCGGCCCGATTGAGACTCATGGTCCTGCGAATCTCCAGAAGATAATCGATTTGTTTGAAATTCATAACATCACTTGAAATAATTGATTTATTCTTTCTATTGAATATAGATATTTTATATAAATATCTTTAATTAATTGTCGGAGAATCCGTATTCAGGCGATACAATGGCAAAGAATCTGATAGCATATTACTCGCGCAAGGGCGAGAACTACTTCGGCGGAAGCATCCGCTCGGTTCCGAAAGGGAACACCGAGCATGTCGCTGAATACATCGCCGAGGCTGTCGGCGGGGATCTCTTCGAAATCGACACCGTCGAAGCATACCCCAAGGACTACATGGCCTGCACCGAGGTCGCCAAGATGGAGCTCAGGGAAAAGGCCAGGCCGAAACTGAAGAGATACCTGGATTCCGTAGAGGATTACGACAACATATTCATCTGCGGACCCTGCTGGTGGGGGACCTTTCCCATGGCCGTGTTCTCTTTCACCGACAGGCTGGATTGGAACGGGAAGAGAATCTTTGCGGTAATGACCCATGAGGGAAGCGGCATGGGCTCCTCCGAGAGGGACATCGAGAAGGCATGCAAAGGGGCGGAGCTCGTCGATTCCCTGGCCGTATCCGGCAGTCAAGCGCAGTCTTCGAAGAAGAGGGTATCCGACTGGG